>NZ_JBPKBJ010000026.1:0-46647 GCF_051390655.1 Acinetobacter sp. P1(2025) | reverse complement strand
TGTTAAGCCTGCCGCCAGCGTTCAATCTGAGCCATGATCAAACTCTTCAGTTAAAATCATTTTGCACCTTAGTTAAGACAAGGTGCTAATTCTGGCTCATCAATTTTCTGACTTAAATTTCGCTCAAATAAACTTCGAGTAATTTAAACCAATCAATCAATGAAAATTATTTCGATCGATCAACCAGTAAAAATCCACACAAGTTGTTCTTCTATTCTCTTAATGATCTTTTTTCACCTCGTCAGTGAAAAATTCAACACAATAAATTCAATCAACTTAACCGTTTAAAGCTAAGTTATTTGCTTCATTGCGTCGGGATGTGTGCATTATAGGAGGTTTTTTTTGGTGCGCAAGTGTTTTTAGAAAAAGATTGTGACGAGTGTTGTTTTTTTATCCACAACACCCATAAAAATACAGAAAAAATCACATTAAAATATTGAATTTAAACAAATAAATTAAATATTCTTTTAATTTATTCGTTATTTCTTTATTTGCACACTGATAATTTTAATCGGTTGCTTTGGTACATTTTGATGCATTCCATAATTACCTGTAGGCACATTTACGATTTTATCAACAACATTCATTCCTTTGGTGACTTTACCAAATACGGCATAACCTGCATCCATAGCTGAACGATTCAAGAAGCTATTATCAGCAACATTAATAAAAAATTGACTCGTGGCAGAATTAGGATCACTCGTGCGTGCCATTGCTAAAGTTCCCCGTGCATTTTTGAGACCATTATTTGCCTCATTAATAATTGGAGATTTAGTTGCCTTCTCAATCATATTGGCATCCATTCCCCCACCTTGAATCATAAATCCTGGGATGACTCGATGAAAAATGGTTCCAGCATAAAAGTTACTTTTTACATAATTCTCAAAATTTTTTGCTGATACGGGTGCTTTATCATTAAAAAGTTCAATTTCAATATTCCCCATTGAGGTTTTCATATCAATAATTGTATTTGCAAATAACTGACCACTTGCTAAAACCAAACTGGTTGCGAGGAATAGTTTTTTCATGATTACTGTTCTCAATTTAAAGTCTATTTAGAATAGGTATTGATTTTAGTTTTCTATCTATAATTTTGCTATTTCTAATTGTTAATTAAAGCATGCCGATGTTCCACGTGAAACATCGGCATTTTTTGAATCAGCTATGCTTATCCCAAAATTTTCTAAAGTTCTTGGCTATTTCGATTGTATTGCGCTTAGCCTTACTAGAAATAGGTGTCAAATTGATAAATCCATGTGTTTGATCTGGATAATCTACATATTGAACTTTGACTCCACTTTGTCTCAATTTATGGCTGTAAATTTCCCCTTCATCATGAAGCAAGTCATGCCCAGCTGTAATAACATACGCAGGTGCTAGCTTTCTCAAATTACCATAGGTTGGAGAGATCAGTGGATTATCCAAAGCGATGTTGTGTTGAGTCGCATAATACTGAGTAACATAATCAACATCCTTACTCGTCAATACTAGCCCTTCACCATATGCATAAAATGATGGATGTCTACTTTTGAAGTCTACAACTGGATATATAAGTAATTGAGCTTGTGGAGCATAAGATTTACCAGCTGTGTGTTGTGCAACGACTGTACTGATATTTCCGCCGGCACTATCACCAGCAACAGCAATTCTATTTTTATAAATCTTTAATTGTCGGCGATTCTGATAGACCCATGCTAATGCATCTTCACATGATTTGATTAAAAGTTGCGGAGAAGCTTCAGGTGCAAGTGGATAATCGATACTTAATACCTGTACTTTGGCATATTTGGCAATGAGTCGACACACCTCATCATGAGTATCCAATCCACCAACCACAAAACCACCACCATGATAGAACAAGATCATAGGTAGTTTTTTATTGGGTGCAGGATGATAATGTCTAGCGAAGACTGTTCCACTTTGTAAAGGTAATCGAATGTCTTCTACCGATTCAATCTGTGTCGCTTTGTTTAGGATAGCCAACATTTGTGCATCAAACTGGCGGCGTGATTCAATTGGATCTTCCCCGATAAACCCTATACGCCCTTGTTTAATTTGCACCGCCATTAAGCACTTGGTAAAGGCGTCTAAGTCAGGATATTGATAAGGATAACCTAAAACTTTTGCGAGAGATTCTTGAACTATTTTGGGAAGTTTATCTAATGCACGTGCAGCTGTACCTTGTCCTTTATCTAAAATCGTTTGAATTTTCTGAGGTAATGCTGTCACGTTTGTCCCCTTTATCGCACTGTTCATAATTCTTGTTCTTTCCGACTATATGCTTTTATAAAGCCAGAGATCAAGATCAAGATTTCAAAAATATGATGTACGCTAAAGAGCTAAGCTTAAAAAGTCATTAACTATTCTGCTTAATCCAAACTGATTATTTTGCCAATCTATGTCAAAAAATGCTTCATGAGCGTCATTAAAGGATGAGAGTTTTTTCTATTCACTCTCATCCTCTGGATCAAGATCCATTTGTGCTTAACGAGTAAATTGATGCAATGTATAGCAGTACATTTTGATCAATTGGATTGGGCATCTATCGCACCAATTAATCATATCTTTTACTCAAGAACGAAGAAATTATTGTGCCGAAGCATCTGCTGAGCCTGAAACAGAACCAGAAACACCTGCTGAAGCGCCACCAGGTTGAACATCAACAGATGAACCCGCTTGTACACCTACGCCACCTTGTACGCCTGAAGGGCTAACACTAGTTTGTGCTGAACCAGAAGCATCAAGACCACCTTGTGTTGAACAACCTACAGCTGTGAATGCAACACCAGATACAACCATAGAGATTAGGGCTAACTTTTTCATTGTGTATTTCCTTTCATTATGACAAAAAGCAAAGTTGTCTTTGCGTTGCTTATGATTCACAATTTTTTCGATGAACGTGGTGAGGATTGGTTGCAGTTTGTTGTTTAAGCCGTATTGTTTTGCAATTTTTATTAAACCAGTTTAGATGAGCATTCACTTAATTTTGCAATTCTTTGAATTAGATTAAATATTTATAATTTATTATTTTTCTGCAATACGATTCGGATCAGATCATACAAATATAGTCTTATCTTCAATATTTATCATTTATACAAAGTGCTATTAACACTGCTAAAAACTTACAATTAAAAAGTTTGAGTTAACAATAGATGTATTAAAAATAAAAAACCGTGAAAATTAATCACGGTTTTCTTCGTTTACAGCGAATTTAAGGCCACTGCATCTCACCTTTAACCACTTTAGCACCAAATTCCAGACTGCTTGATTCGCTTAAAGTTGGATATTCTTTTTGCATCATTTGAATTAAAGCAGTCGATGTTTTCGTAACTTTTGCTGCTTTCTCATATTGCTTCAAATAATCGATAGAAAAGTTAACTGCATCCAATCCTTCTGCTGCACCCGCTTTCATGTGTGCTGGAACAACAACATTCGGTTTTAATGATTTGATACTTTCTAATGCCAGTACCACTTCGTTACGATCTTTTGTTGTTGGGGTGTCTACCATCCATAAATGAATCCCGGAAGAGACTGGAATACCGCCTACAACGGCTTTAGCACTTGGAATCCACAAATAAGTCAGCTCATTTTTTCCTTAATCTCAATATTTTCATTTTCAAATTTTAAGATCTTAGCCGTATACCCTTGCGGAACAATAATTTGACTCGGTGCATTGGCTCCCATTTTGGGTCCCCAATAAGCAACTTTTAAAGCCTGCGTATCTTGAATATGTTTTACCGTTTCAGGGGTTGGAATGATTTGCACATTTGGGAAATATTGTTGAAATACATCTAAGCCAAAATAGAAGTCAGGGTCACCGTAACTGACAAAAATTGTTTTTAAAGTTTTACCGCTGTCTAAAATATCTGCCGCAATACGTAAAGCTTCAGATTTAGAAAATTGCGCATTGACCAGTAAGACTTCTTTGTCACCTTCGATTAATGTTGAAGTTACGCCAAAATGTTCAGGCTTTGCTAGGAAGTTCTGAATTTTTAAATCCTGTGCAAAGCTTGTTGATGTTGCCGCTAATGCAGTAAGTGCAAGTGTGAATGATTTGATATTCATTAATATGTCTCCTATTTGATAAAAAACACTTTAAGTTGCAATTATTGCCAAATAAACACCCTAAATTAAGATAAAATGTTGCATAAATTGCAACAATAAGAATTCTATATGGATACTTTAAAAGCCATTCAGGTTTTGTATGTATTGCTCAACAAGGCAATTTGAGTAAAGCAGCAGAACATTTAGACTATTCGAAAGCGATGGTGTCACGCTATCTTGAACACTTGGAACAAACCTTTTCTACTCGTCTATTTCAGCGTAATACACGTAAAGTTTCTCTTACCCCTGCGGGTGAAAAAGCCTTGATCTATTGTGAGAATATTTTACAGCAGCAACAGTTGCTTGAAGGTTTGGCTGCACCTGAACAACATAGTGGTACGATCCGTTTTACTTGTGGTTTGTTTTTGTTTCAACTAGGGGTAAATGAATGCATTAAGCAATTTAAAAAATTATATCCACACATTCATTTTGATGTGTATTTAACTGAAAATACTGTTGATTTGATGGATGCTCAGGTTGATCTTGCACTCAGAATTACACAAAAAGTTGCTGATGGTTTAATTACTCGGCCTGTTTGTGATATTGAATATATCTTTTGTGCGCATCCACATTATTTACAAGATCACACTCCCCTTTCACACCCAAGCCAACTGATTCAGCATGAATGTATAGCCCACCATACGCATAATCAGTATTGGACTTTGTTTGATACAGATCAACAACCTCAGAATTATCCATTAAATGTTACGTTTAAAAGTAATGATGTGATTGCGCTGTATCAAATGTGTCTCAAAGCAGAAGGCATTGCCATGTTACCAACGCTATTGGTGCGTCAGGATATTGCGGAACAACGTTTGCAACAGGTATTTACAGATTTTTCTGCACCTGACCTAACCTTGTCGCTAGTCTATGCATCAAGACAACATTTACCGAAAATCACACAAGAATTTATTGCTTTTGTCATCGAAAACTTAAATTTTTACTTAAATCAGCAAAATTAAAAGATTTAAATCAACCTGAACGCTTGAATTTTGTCGCCTTGCCCATACTTCATCCCTATCTATGAATGACCAAGATGTGGCAGTTCGGGTTTAACCCTATGAGCATTCACGCCAAAAGGACTGTACATGTTTAAGAACTTTTTTCAACGGAGATCATCAATGGCTAATGAGCAAAATGAGCAAGCTCAAGACATTCAAAATGAGCAACAAACTGAACAAACTCAAGCTGAAGGTGTAGAGCAAGCAAACGAGCTTAGCGTTGAAGATTTACAAGCGCAAATCACCAAACTCGAAGAAAGCTTGAAACTTGAAAAAGCCCGTACCGCAAATGCCGTGTACGAAGCACAAAAGAGTGTTGAACGTATCCAGCGTGAATCTGAAAAACACAAAGATACCGTTCTTGAGAAATTTGCTAAAGAGTTGTTGGATTCAGTCGACAATCTTGAACGTGCGATTCAAGCCGCTGGCGACGAACAAACACCTTTACTTGAAGGTGTAAAACTGACTTTGAAATCGCTACTGACAACACTTGAAAAATTTGGTGTGGTTGAAGCAGATACACAAAATGGTTTCAACGCAGACCTTCATCAAGCAGTCGGTATCGATCCAAATGCTCAAGCGAACCAAATCGGCACCGTATTGCAAAAAGGTTATACCTTAAATGGTCGCCTACTCCGCCCAGCAATGGTGATGGTAGGTCAATAAATTGATGTTGAGCATTTAAAATTTTGCTCAAAACACAATAATTCGAGAGTTTTTTGATTTTTTTTCATAAAAATGCTTGAAAAAAACCGATTGACTCTCATATCGAATAACAAGCAAATCCCCTTTTAAATTCCATTTATTAAATAGGAAATCAGGGGGTTCACAAAATTTTAGAGGAACATCCCAAATGGCAAAAATTATTGGTATTGACTTAGGTACTACCAACTCATGTGTTGCTGTACTTGAAGGCGATAAAGTAAAAGTAATCGAAAACGCTGAAGGCGCACGTACAACTCCATCAATTATCGCTTATAAAGATGGTGAAATCTTAGTTGGTCAAAGCGCTAAACGTCAGGCTGTAACAAACCCGAAAAACACATTATTCGCAATCAAGCGTCTAATCGGTCGTCGTTATGAAGATCAAGCAGTACAAAAAGACATCGGTCTTGTACCTTACAAAATCATCAAAGCAGACAATGGCGATGCTTGGGTTGAAGTAAACGACAAAAAATTAGCGCCTCAACAGATCTCTGCTGAAATCTTGAAAAAGATGAAGAAAACTGCAGAAGACTATTTAGGTGAAACAGTTACTGAAGCGGTGATTACAGTTCCTGCTTACTTTAACGATGCTCAACGTCAAGCAACTAAAGATGCGGGTAAAATTGCAGGTCTTGATGTTAAACGTATCATTAACGAACCAACTGCTGCGGCACTTGCGTTCGGTATGGACAAAAAAGAAGGCGACCGTAAAGTTGCAGTTTACGACTTAGGTGGTGGTACATTCGACGTATCAATCATTGAAATCGCAGACCTTGATGGTGACCAACAAATCGAAGTGTTATCAACAAATGGTGATACTTTCCTTGGTGGTGAAGACTTTGATAACGCGTTAATTGAATTCTTGGTTGAAGAATTTAAGAAAGAACAAAGTGTGAACTTGAAAAATGATCCACTTGCGTTACAACGTTTGAAAGAAGCTGCTGAAAAAGCAAAAATCGAGCTTTCTTCATCAAATGCAACTGAAATCAACCTTCCATACATCACCGCTGATGCAACTGGTCCTAAACACTTAGTGATCAATGTAACGCGTGCAAAACTTGAAGGTTTAGTTGCTGATTTAGTTGCTCGTACAATCGAGCCTTGCAAAATCGCGCTTAAAGATGCTGGTCTTTCGACTTCAGACATCTCTGACGTAATTTTAGTTGGTGGTCAGTCTCGTATGCCACTTGTACAACAAAAAGTACAAGAATTCTTTGGTAAAGAGCCACGTAAAGACGTGAACCCTGATGAAGCAGTTGCAATCGGTGCTGCGATTCAAGGTGCAGTATTGTCTGGTGACAAAACTGACGTTCTTTTATTAGACGTAACACCATTAACTTTAGGTATCGAAACAATGGGCGGTGTATTAACACCAATCATTGAGAAGAACACTACGATTCCTGCGAAGAAATCACAAGTGTTCTCTACTGCTGCTGACAACCAGCCTGCTGTAGATATTTCTGTTTACCAAGGTGAACGTAAAATGGCTCAACAAAACAAATTGTTGGGTAACTTCCAATTAGGCGATATCCCACCTGCTCCACGTGGCGTACCGCAAATTGAAGTATCGTTCGACATCAACGCTGACGGTATCTTAAAAGTATCGGCTAAAGATAAGAGCACTGGTAAAGAGCAATCAATCCAGATTAAAGCGAACTCAGGTTTGTCTGATGCTGAAATCGAAGCAATGATTAAAGATGCTGAAGCGAATGCTGAAGAAGACCGCAAATTTGAAGAGTTAGCGAAAGCTCGTAACGAAGCAGATGCTTTAGTATCTAGCTCAAACAAAGCAGTTAAAGATCTAGGTGACAAAGTGACTGAAGATGAAAAAACTGCAATCGCTACTGCGGTTTCTGAGCTTGAAGCAGCAACTAAAGAAAATGATGTTGAAGACATCAAAGCAAAAACTGAAGCTTTACAAAACATCTTGATGCCAATCACTCAACGTGCTTATGAACAAGCGCAAGGTGCTGGCGGCGCAGAAGGTTTTGATCCAAATGCATTCCAAGGTGGTGATGCGGGTCAACAACAAAAAGCGGACGATGGCGTTGTAGATGCTGAGTTCACAGAAGTTAAAGATGATAAAAAATAATTTGTCTCTTTAAAAAAGACCGCGCGAAAGCGCGGTTTTTTTATTTTAAGATTCATTATTTTGGTCGAAATATATTTCACCTAAAATCGGCATAAATAATGGTTCGACTCCAGAAGCTTTTATTTCTTCTAAAAATTCAGGGATATTCACACCAGGTAATAATTTTGGTGGTTGATCAATAGGCGTGAGCATCGTATCCCAATGACATGGAATAATGTATTTAGGTTTCAGCAAGCGCACGACATCTTTGACATAGTTCGGGCGATATTTGCGTCCAATCGCACATAGACAAACAATATCTGCTTGCCTACCTTGTAATTCTTGTTCAATAAAATCAGCTGAATCAATGTGTACAACGCGAAGATGCCCCGTATTAATCCACCAATTAAACACTTGACCATGCCGTAGGTGATGAAATTTCGGTGGATAAGGTGGCGGTGTGGTCATATCCCCTGGTAATGGCACCCGACCAAACAATGCTTTGCCATGAATCGACGGCAGCCCAACAACTTGCCATTGCCCACATTCAATAATTTCCCGGCCTTTGGTTTCCAGCATTTGTGATTCAGACAAACCTGCCGATCTCCCATACATCAAAGCAGCCTTCGAACCAATTAGGCGTGCACCTGTTTGTTTACATACCTCTGGTGCATCCAAGATATGATCGTAATGCGCATGCCCAATTAACACGTCATCGGCATTTGGAATATATTTTTTGACTAAAGTTGGGTCACTGAGTAAAGGTTGCGTGAATGTTTGCCAAAAATTCGGACGACTAATAAAAGGATCCAAAACTATAGTTCGATGTTGATCTGAAAGGATAAATCCTGCTGTTCCCAAGTATTGAATCTTTAAATTTTGGAAACTACTTTTTGCTGGTGAACTCGCATTCCACTGGTGATCAGGTACTTTTAATAAATAGTTGCGCATCTGCATTCCTTGATTATTTTTATCATTCCAAGTATTGCGTTATTAAAGCAAAAGCCTAAACACAATGATATATTTTCTTAATCCACTCTTTTACAGTAGTGCTACTTTATGTATGAAGATAATATGCTTCTACAACATTGATGCAATGTAAGCTTAGACAAGAATATTCAAAAAATGCCCCGCCTTCTGATTGTTATATTTATACTGATTGCTGTATTTTGGCTAAATTATCAAAGTCGAGAACATCCACAACTCAAATTTAATGCGCTTTCAGATCGAGTGCTTCATCCTTTTGATACCCGCCTACGTTATCGTATCGGCGATGTTGACCCACGTTTTAAACTCAGCATCGAACAAGTAAGACAAATTAGCGAACAAGCAGCGACGATTTGGAACGATGGAACAGGTCAGCAATATATTGTTTATGATCCAAATGCTCAGCTCACAATTCACTTGATCTATGATGAGCGTCAATTTGAGAGTGAACAACAACGCGCTCATCTCAATCAACTCAAAATGAATCAACAAGAATGGATCAATAAAAAACAAGAATTAGATCAAATGGAACAGCAATTGGCCTTCAATAAACAAAGTCTAGATCTAAAAAAACAAGAACTAAATCAACAAATTGACAACTATAACCATCAAGTACTTTTGGCTAAACAAAATGCTACTGATCATGATCGCCAATATTTCCAACAGCAACAATACGAATTACAACAACTTGTACAAAAACTCAGGCTTGAGATTGATAACTTTAATCAGAACATTGTCGAACTGAATAGAAAAATTGACAGCTTAAATTCGCTAGATCAACAACTTGATAGTTCTGTAAAATTATATCGACAGCGCTTTCAGCCACGCCTTTTTCACAAAGGGTTATTTAACGGGAAACAGATTTTGATATATGAATTCCAATCTGAAAATGACCTACGGCTCACCCTTGCTCATGAATTTGGACACGCGCTGGGGCTCTCCCATCATAATGATCCACAAGCATTGATGTATCCATTAATGCAAGATCAAGACCTCAATAATTTCCGTTTAAAACCTGCTGATTTGGAGTTACTTCAAAGCGTGCAATAGAGAAAGTTATAGAATGTGAAGTACATCTCATTAAAAAATTAAATTACAAAAAATAACAAGTTGATTTTTAACTAAAAAGAAGCTTAAGTTATGCACTTTCGGTCAATTGATCAATTTTAAATCATTGATTAATCTAATGTTATGAATAAAAAAACAACAGTATAGACTCCATCTCTCTTTTATTTCGTTATGCTATGAATCGCATTATTTTTTTTATTTTAAGGAAAAAAATCACACTTTTTCATATTAATTATTAATTAGATAGCGTTTTGACGACATCAAAATTTTGCTCAAAAATGAATATTATTTGGGGGGATGTTGCTCATGCGTTATCAAGCTTTGTCCATTATTGTTGCGTGTTTGAGTCTAAATATTAGCAGTTTAAGCCATGCTCAAAATAATCCGCACAATGCAACTCCGCATCAGCATCAAGTTGCTGACATGCCCCTACGCTATCGTATCGCTCCAATAGATCCTCGTTTTAATTTGAGTAGCAAACAAGTCCTAGAACTGACTCAGCAGGCTGCAAAAATTTGGGAAGAAGAAACGGGTAAAAAGCATTTCATTTATGATCCAAATGCTGAATTTACAATCAATCTAGTTTACGATGATCGTCAACAACACACTTCAAATCGCTTACAAGGTCTCAATCAACTTAAGCAACAACAGCAGCAATGGGAAATCGACTCTCTACAAATACAACAAGTTAAAGATGAGATACAACGTGCAACTGCCTCAATTGCAAGCAAACAAAGCCAACTCACTGCACAATTCCAACAATACAATGCAGATGTACAACGCTTCAATCAAATGCGATCTTCCTCTAAAGAATGGGCAGATCAACTAGCACAACGTCAAAAACAACTACAGCAACAATCTGCTGAATTGAAACAAGCAATCCAACAACACAGTCAAAAAACGCAACAACTAAATCAACAAATCAAAGGGTTAAACCAAAACAATCAACAATTGGCACTTTCAGCAAATCAGTTTAACCAAACGTTCCAACCACGCCTTTTCCACAAAGGTCAATTTAATGGAAAACAAATCTCTGTGTATGAGTTCTCTTCCAAAGATGACTTACGTATGACTCTTGCACATGAGTTCGGTCATGCCTTAGGTTTAGATCATACTGATGATCCAACGTCATTAATGTATCCTGTCATTCAAAAACAAAATATGGAACGATTTGCACTAGCACATGCAGATCAACAAGAGTTGGTTCGTGCCGTCAATTAATCATATTAAGAACTTGATTTGCACCGATCAATTTAACCATTTGGTATATTCATTAAACAAACAAACTTTTTTATTAGATGAATAGGAAAGCAAATATTAAGATTAATTTCACATAATATTCAAAGTTTATTATTAAATCTAACATGCTGTAATTATTTTTAATATTCAAATTTTGTGCATAAAAAACACAAAAAATGGCAATTTTAAAGCCAATTCCCTATTTTATTTAGAACTCCATTATTAAGAAAAAATAGTAAAAATGGTTTTTTAAGAAATTTGACTGATCATTTTAACTGAATAAAATACGGCCTTTTTCCAGTTTATCTCCTGTATATGCATCCATTATCTTGGCTGTTGTTTATCATTATTTCAGCATTTACCTCAATCCATATTCATGCTCACCCTGTGTCACAACATCTGGATGAAGCGGAAGATGATGATTCGCCTCTACACTATCGTATTGCAGACCTTAATCCTCGCTTAAACATTAGTAAGCAAAAAATGATTGAAATTAGTCAAGAGGCCGCTGCTATTTGGGAACGAGGTACGGGAAAACGCTATTTTGTTTATGATCCCAAAGCAACATTTACTGTAAATTTGGTCTTTGATCAGCGTCAAGTTCGTAGTATGAAACGAACTGAAAATCTCAAAAATTTAGAACAGGAAAAGCAGCTCTGGTTAGATGAGAATCAAAAACTGCTAAAACTGAAGCAAGACTCTCAACAATTACACACCCAATTAGAATTACAAAAAATTAAATATCAGGCCCAACTCAATGCTTATGCAAGCGCTCAGAATAAATATCTCAATAAATCAAATACAAAAAATTTAAACTTACTTCAAGAGCGCACGAAACTACTCAATCAGCAAAGAGATGTCTTACAAATCCTGATCAATGACCATGATCTTAACCATCAACAAATTCAGGTTAAAACAGATGAATTAAATAACTTCATGAACAGCTAACTCAGTCCGTTGATCGCTTTAATCAAAACTTTGCGCCTCAACTCGTTCATAAAGGGCAATTTAAAGGAAAACAGATCTTTATTTATGAGTTTTCTTCGATTGATGATTTACGCTTAACCCTAGCCCACGAATTTGGACATGCTTTGGGATTGAAACATACACATAATCCTAAATCATTGATGTATCCACGAATTAAGGAGCAAGATCCCAAAAACTTCCAACTAACAGCAACTGATCTAGCACTGTTAAATCATACAAATTAATGATGATCCCTCTATAAAATCACATGAAATCTACATTTCTATTCAGGTAACAAGAATAGGTCGATTCTTTGGATTTATTCGTGTTATTGTGTTGATAAAACATCATCTTAGTCTTAACGGAGATCAACATGAGTTATTATCATATCCTCATTGAAGTGAACGACCACATCAGTACGATTGAACAAACTCGTGATATTGAGATCTTGAATATTCAAGATATTAGCCCTTATCTCCACTCGATTTTGATTCCATATTTCAATGAACAAATCGTTGAACTTGAAGATGAAAATGTGACTTATGATGAGATTCTTCATCTGGAAGTAAAACAAACGCTATTACCTATCGAACATCTGATTGAAGAAGAACAAAAACAATTACCAAGCGATACAGATGTCACTATTACTGCTTATGAAATCTTTAATGATCGAGATTTGAGCCAAGATGTGACTGCGGTAATTTTTGATATCTTAGAAGCAGTCAAATTAGACGTTGAACCCTAAGAAAAAGGTCTACTTTAAGTAGACCTTTTTATTTTTAAATTATTGATAAATGATTTATTGCATCATTTGTTTTGCTTGTTCTTGACGGAAAGCTCGTAATATCTGCTGCCCTGCGCGTCCAGTTGGATTTAAGCCAAGTCGTGTTTGTTCTTGTCGAATAGCTTGACGACTCTTATCACCTATTAGCCCATCTACTGCACCAATATCATAGCCACGCTGAAGTAAAAATTGTTGAATTTCGCGGCGTTCCGCGCGTGAAGTACCCGCATCATCCGTCGGCCATGAAGTTAAAAATGGCGTACCTCCACGTAATCGGTCAGATAAATGAGCAATCGCTAATCCATAACTTTCCGCAGCGTTATAACTATAAATCGCATCAAAATTTTTGAAGACCAAAAATACTGGACCATTTGAACCTGCTGGTGCCATTAAACCTGCCAATGTACTACCAGAGAGATTTCCTTGAATTAAAGCGGTACCATCGGCACGTGTAAGACCTTGTGCAATCCAGTGATTAAGTGATTTTTTATTACGGCGACTTTCTCCTGAAATCGACATTCCATCAGGAATTTTGACTTCAAATCCCCATGGCATTCTTGTTTGCCAACCTGCTCTTTTCAAGAAATTTGCTGTAGAGGCTAACGCATCGGTTGTACTAGAAACCAAATCACGGCGACCATCTCCATCAAAATCTACAGCTAAGCTTTCATAGGTTGATGGCATAAATTGCGTATGTCCAAATGCTCCAGCCCATGAACCATAAAGTTGGTCTTGGGTTAAATCTCCACGCTGTAAAATACGCATTGTTGCAAAAAACTCACCGCGGAAATAACCTTGGCGACGTCCTTCACAACTCAAAGTGCCTAAAGCCTGTAATAAAGGATATTTACCTGAAATGTCACCATAGTTACTCTCAACTCCCCAAACAGCAACGACTGTCTCTGCTGGAACACCATAGGCTTGTTCTACTCGGCGTAGTACGTCTTGATGCTGTGTAAGTTTCTGTTGACCTGCTTGCACACGCTCGTTATCAACCAAACCTGATAAATAATCCCAAATCGGCGTCGAAAATTCAGGTTGATAATTTAATTTATCAATCACTGAATAATCTGGCGTTAGATTTTGCGTATAACGATCGTAGGTCGAAGCAGAAACACCAGATGCGATGGCTTGAGAACGTAAATTTGCCAAACATCCCTGAAAATTTGAACTTGGAGAATAAACGTTGCTAGTTGGCGTTACAGTGGTAGCTGAAATGGTAGCACCATTAATCACCAGTTCCGCATGAGCTTGATTTAATAAAGTGAATAAGGCAGTGCCTAGAAAAAAACGCAAAGAATGTTTCATGTCTTAACCAGAATTTTTAAATTTAAATTTCATATTCAAGATAGCATGCAGCAACAGCATGTATCGTTTGGAATCGTAACTTTGAATTCATTTTTTGTCTTTTAAATTTAAATGAATATTTTAAATTCATAAAACTTGCGATTTTTAAATTTAAAACTTGACCTATCTTTTTTTAAATTCAAATCAGCACATCTTTTTGAATTCAAAACACAATCCAAGTCATACAACTTGTTTTAAATTCAAAAAAACCACTCAATTTAAATTTATTTCCTTAGCAATCATCCTAAAACTATCATGAAGATGAATTAAGCCAATTTTCTCTTTAAAATCAGCATATAGTCATTGATACACACCACTAAAATTTAAATTCAAAACAACTTAAATCATCAAGTTTAAATTTAAATCTCACCCCATACTTTTGAATTTAAAAGTAACCTAACAACCAAAACTCAGTTTTAAATTCAAATTAAGGACATCATATTTAAATTCAAAACACCAGAAAGAGTTATCCACAACCAAATTCATTATACATTTTTAAATTCAAAAACATTAAGCCAATAAAAAAGCGATCCGAAGATCGCTTTTCGTTGCATTGTGGATAACTTAGATATTCATATCAGTCGTCAAAGCTAAAGGCACAGGTAAAATTTGAGCCAATTGACGGCATAAATCTGTTAATTCATCAGAATTATTCGGCATCAAAGTGATATGTCCTAACTTACGACCAGCACGCTCAGACTTATTATAAAGATGTAAATGAGCACCTTTCAGCGCTAAAATGTCCTCAGATTTAGGATGTTGCCCGATGATATTTACCATCACAGTTGGACGAACAACATCTGTTGCACCAAGTGGTAAGCCTGCAACTGCACGAATATGATTCTCAAATTGCGAACAAATCGCACCTTCAATCGACCAATGTCCTGAGTTGTGTACACGACATGCCATTTCATTGGCATAAAGCCCTTGCTCAGTTACGAATAACTCAAGCGTAAGCACACCCACATAATTCAAATGGTTCAATAACCGGGTAATGTAATCTTGTGCAACAGGCTGTAGATCTGTGCTGTTTGGCGCAGGAACAATCGAGTGTGACAAGATACCATTGTGATGATGATTTTCTGCCAATGCCCACGTTTTGACATCGCCATCTTGTCCACGTACTGCAATAATCGATACTTCTCGACTGAATTTCACAAAACTTTCAGCAATTAGACTTTTTGCAGGTCCAAGTTCAGCCCAAGCTGTATCAATTTGATCTTCTGAACGCAATACGAACTGACCTTTACCATCGTAGCCACCTGTTACGGTTTTTAATACGATCGGTAAGCCTAATTCATCAACAGCTTGCTTTAAACTTTGCAAGCTATCCACTGCGCGATACGGCGCAACAGGAATAGCTAACTCATCAAACAAGCCTTTTTCAGCTAAACGGTTCTGAGCCGTCGCTAAAGCAAGACGAGGAGGGTGTAATGTTTTGGTCTGAGTCAGAACATCCACATCAGCTACAGGCGTATTTTCAAACTCAAGACTGAATACTTCAGCACTTGCGATGAAAGCTTGAAGCGCTTGTGGATCTTTACTTGAAAATACAGGACCTAGAATAGCCGCAGGGCAATCTGTTTCTGCTTCGAAAAAGCTACATTGAATATTGAGTGGTAAAGCGGCTTGCGCCATCATGCGTCCAAGCTGTCCGCCACCAAAAATACCGATGGTTTTATTCATGATCAACCTCGTTATACTTGACCAGGAATGTTATTACTCGATACTTTTTCAGTTTGTGCAGTACGGAAATCTGCAACATTTTTTGCGATCTCTGGACGTGTTAAACCTAGAATTTGAGCTGCCATGATGGCTGCATTGGTCGCACCAGCTTGGCCAATTGCCAATGTGCCTACCGCGATACCTGCAGGCATCTGCACAATCGATAACAACGAATCAACACCGTTTAAAATCGAAGATTTCACTGGCACGCCAAGCACTGGCAAATCAGTTTTTGCTGCGCACATTCCTGGTAAATGTGCAGCACCACCAGCTCCCGCGATAATCACTTGGATACCACGATCACGTGCTGTTTCAGCATATTCAAATAAACGATCTGGTGTGCGGTGCGCAGAAACCACTTCAGCTTCAAAAGGCACACCCAACTGTTTGAGCATGTTTGCGGTATGTTCAAGTGTTGCCCAATCCGATTGAGAACCCATGATAATCCCGACTAAAGGTTGGTTATCTGTTGCGACCGCATTCATTGGCTTTTCCAAAACAAGATAAAAAGAGGAGAGTGTCTCGACTTGCGCCAAGCACAAAGGAATAAATTGGGGGATATTATAGCGTTTTTTTCAGGCATCCCCAACTACAGAAACGATTAAGCATCGCATAGAAAAACTAGCTCTGATTACGAAAAACAAAGTAGACGCACCCAAGCAAACACAAAATTGCCCAGACATAATCTAATTTAAATGGCTGTTTAAATAAAAAAATCATGAACGGAACAAAAACCAATAGTGTCACGACTTCTTGGGTAATTTTCATTTCCCCCAAGCTCCAGCCATATTGATTTAATAATTTCGTTGCGGGGATCATAAAACTGTATTCGAGTAGAGCGATACACCAACTAAATAGAATCGCTTGCCATAGCGGAGCATCGTGTAAGATTTTGAGATGTCCATACCATGCCAAGGTCATAAAACAGTTTGAAATAATCAATAAACACAGGGCTAAAAGCGTCGGGCTCAATTGTATTTACTCTAAAAATTTTGTAATAATTTTATAGTAAAATCCGTTTTTGAATAAGATTTGAGAAACATAAGGATTATGAAAAAGTTATTTCTACTGACTATTTTACTGTTTTCGATGAGCACAAACCACGCGATAGAATTAGATTTAGATAACCAAAATGAAGCCCTATCTGATTTAGCCAACATGTTCTATAGTGAAAAAAATGACCCTGTATATCGTTTTGAAGCCTTAGATCCTCAAAAACTAGATTATTCTGTAGAAAGTTTGAAATTTATAGATAAATATTTGTTAGATTTAAAGAAAAATAATTTAGATCAAATTTCTGATGATCAAAGATTTAAAACTGTTCTACGTACAGGTGCATATGTAGGAGAAACGATCAGAAAAAATGATAAAAATACAAATTGGCATTGGGTTGATTATGAAACAGCTAAGGAATTAAATCCTGAACTTTTTAATAATTTGGATCACTCAATTGAACTTGCTGCAGTACTAACAGATGGTGAACATTTCATCTTTCCACTGAATAAAGTTGTTAAATTTCTAAAAAATGGTGAAGAAGATAGTTTATATTTTTTTGCGACTACAGCGATGAAATTTTGACACTTCTCGCTTGAATTTTAAGTGAAGAACAACAACGAATTTTGACTATCTTTTCACTGCAAGCCTTGCTATCGTTGCGATTGAATTTTATTGATAACGACAATCATACACACGTGTTCCGTGCTGTATGCAAAGCAGTGGAGTAGGCGAGTTATGCATCTGCATATTTTGGGTATTTGTGGCACATTTATGGGGTCTTTGGCTCTATTAGCACGAGATTTAGGACATAAAGTCACAGGTTCAGATGCCAATGTTTATCCACCGATGTCGACTCAACTCGAAAATGCAGGCATCGAACTGATGCAAGGTTATGATCGTAGCCATTTGCAACCACATCCCGATCTTGTAATCGTCGGCAATGCCATGAAACGTGGTATTGATGCCATCGAGTATATGCTCAATGAAGGTTTACCTTATATTTCAGGCCCACAATTCTTAGCTGATCATGTGCTACAAGGTAAACATGTCCTAGGTGTCGCGGGTACACATGGAAAAACGACGACGACTACAATGTTGGCGTGGGTACTCGATCAAGCAGGTTTAAATCCAGGTTTCTTAATTGGTGGTGTACCGCTTGGTTTTAGCGAAAGCGCACGTTTAGGTGGTGGCAAATATTTCTGTGTGGAAGCTGATGAATATGATTCTGCTTTCTTCGATAAGCGTTCTAAGTTCGTCCATTATCATCCCAAAACTGCGATTTTAAACAATCTTGAATTTGATCATGCAGACATTTTTGATGATCTTGCTGCGATTCAAAAACAGTTTCATCATTTAGTACGTACCATTCCAAGCGAAGGTCGTATTATTGCGCCAATAACTGAAACCAATATTGATGAAGTATTAGCACAAGGCTGTTGGACGCCTGTAGTTCGCACCAGTCTTGAACCTAATGACCAAGCTGCTTTATCAGCGGATCTGATCAGTGCCGATGGTAGTCATTTTAAAGTCCTTGAAAATGGCAAGGCAATCGGGGAAGTAAAATGGAATATGACAGGACAGCACAGTGTAGCCAATGCTTTGGCAACGATTGCTGCTGCTCAGCATGTCGGTGTCAGCCTTGAACAAGCCTGTGAAGCATTATCTAACTTTGGTGGTGTAAAGCGCCGTATGGAGCTGTTAGGTACTGTGCGTGGCATCGAAGTCTATGATGACTTTGCCCATCACCCAACTGCGATTGAAACTACACTCGACGGCGCACGTAAACGTCTTGGTGAACGTAAACTTTGGGCAATCATTGAACCACGTTCTAACACTATGCGTATGGGCAGTCATAAAGATGGTTTGGCGCACTCTGCACGTTTAGCGGATGAGGTAATTTGGTATCAACCAGAAGGTTTAGACTGGGATTTACAACCTGTAATCTCAGCATCTTCAAACAAGGCTGAAGTCAGCCGCTCTTTGGATGACATCATTGCCCGTGTAGTGAATGAAGCAGGCGAGGGTGATGCTGTGGTGATCATGTCCAATGGTGGTTTTGGTGGTTTACACCAAAAATTGATTACGGCTTTGTCGTAATTTAGCCAATAGCCTATTTTAATCATCTAATTTTGTCACGGTATTCACTATCGTGACAGGCGGCATGGATGCCGCCCGTTGGACTGTGGTATAGGGATATACCATCAGTCCAACAAAGGATTTTTGTTACTTTGCGGAGTAAACTCTTCATCCCTGAAAAGTAAGGAAACGCCTATATCCAAACAGGTCAATGATTCAGCCTATATGAGGCTGTCAAACTTTCCAAATAGAGATATCTCCGATCTATTTTGAATAGTAATTAACTGAGCTTATTCACAAACTTTAAAGGCAAAATCTTCATTGCTATGCCCATTGGCAACCACGGCCACTGCGGAACATAAGCCTTTACTGATTCCTTCTCAATGGCTTTCACCAACGCCTTGCAACCTGTCTTTTCATCCACTTCAAACGGTAGTTTTTTCGCACCCTCATTCATTTCAGTACGAATATAGCCAGGGAAAATGGTTGAAACTTTAATTGGCGTATCCAACAACTCTGCACGAATGCCTTCCGCTAAATGTGCCACTGCTGCTTTGCTCGCAGCATAGGTCGACAAATGCTTCGGTAAACCGCGCATTGCACTCATTGAGGAGATCACTACCAAATGACCTTTGTTTTGCGCTCTGAAGATTTCAACTGCTGCTTCGCACTGTGCCAATGCTGAAATAAAGTTGGTTTCCGCTGTGGCACGATTTACTTCAAAATGCCCTTTACCAATACGACGACCATCACCAACACCTGCATTGACAATAATTCGGTCAATTGTCCCAAATTCCTGCTGAAAAGCTTTAAAAACCGTAAAAACATCATCGTAATGGGTCACATCAAGACTTTTGATTTTGACCTGAATTGCAAACTGACTTTGTAATTCTTGCTGTAAAGATTCCAAACGATCTAAACGGCGTGCGCACAATGCCAAATTGTATCCTTTGGCTGCAAATTCACGTGCCATCCCAGCGCCTAAACCTGAACTTGCACCTGTAATTAAAATCGTCTTTGTCATTTCCTTCACCTATTCTAATTTATATCCATGTTAAGAGTTCAGCATCACGCGCTTTCAAATAGTGATGCTCATTGAAACTGAGTAATTGCAAACGACCATCTGTCCAACGCAATGTGGTGATACTGGCATTGGCAATCGACCAATTGAGCGCAAAAATCTGTTTAGCATTCAGACCTAGAACCTTGCCAACCGCCACAGAAATCACGCCGCCTGAACTAAATACCACGGCTTGACGCTGTTGTGTCGCATCAAGATGCTCACACAGGGTTTGCAAAGCAGTTTCTACACGGGTCTGAAAGCCTAACCAAGTCTCATGATATTCATGGTCATATTGCGCTCCAATCCAGCGGTCAATCGCACCATCAAAAATTTTGCCCAGATAGGCCCGAGGATTGGCAACCAGTTCAACATCCTGTTTCAGCAATTCAGGTTGATTAAACCGTGGTTCGTATTGGGAAAACACATGCTGGTGATCAAACTCATTCCATGATGATTGGGTTTGAATCGGTACATCATGGAAACTTTTTGACAAGGCCAATTGCGCTGTTTGCTGATGACGCTGCATTGAACCTGCAACCACCAGTGGGGGATGTTTCAGGGTTTGCTTAAAAAAATCACCCACCACCTGTGCCTGCTGTTCACCTTTGGCCGAAAGCTGATCATAACTTGCCGCACCAAATGAGGCTTGCCCATGTCGCACCAGATAAATTGTGCTCATCGTTTTAAAATATCCTGTAGTTTTGCGCCATATTCAGGAATCAATTGCTGTGCTTCAGCATTGTTTGCTGCAATCAGTTTTAACGCCCGAATATGCAAGGCATGAATCAAAATCCAGAAATCCTTAAAGGCAGGATTATCGGTTTGCTGGTGGTAATAACGATAATAAATCTGTTGAGCAATCACCGCCAAACGGAACAAACCAAATACTTCATAAAATGCCCAATTGGCAGGTTGCAAACCAGTTTTTTCCAAGTAGTAGTCCACCACCTGTTGACGTGTCAGCATGCCTAGTAGATTGGTCGGTTGACGACGACTAGACTTCATCAAAGCATCGTCATCTTCTTGAATCCAGTAGGCGAGAGCACTGCCTAAATCCATCAGCGGATCACCAATAGTCGCCATTTCCCAGTCCAGTACTCCGATCACTGTAGTTGGTTGTTGTGGATCTAAAATGACATTATCAAAACGCCAATCATTATGAATGACACAAGTTTTAGAATCCGCTGGAATATGTTGCTGTAGCCATTTCCGCACAAAGCTAAAATCAGGTACATTTGGCGTAAGCGCTTTACTATAACGTGCATCCCAACCTTCAACTTGACGGCGGCAATAGCCTTCGCCTTTGCCCAGTTTTTCCAGTTCTGTACCTTGATATGGCACTTGATGCAATTCAATTAATTTATCCAAAACATTCAGACACAACTGTTGAACTTGTGACTGATTCAATTGTAATTCTTTGGGTAAATTAGCTCGCGGAATGATGCCTTCAATCCGTTTCATGACATAGAAATCACAACCTATTACGTTCTCGTCCTGACACAATGCAACCATTTCAGGCAAGACAGGGTAGAACGGTGCAAGATGCTTCTGCACATTGTATTCACGAGCCATATCATGCGCTGATTTGGCTTTAGTGCCTTTCGGTGGACGTCGTAGGATTAAATCTTGATTATCGTATTGCAAACGATAGGTCCAATTCGAAGCGCCACCTGAGTATTGAGTGACTTGTGCTTGACCTTGCAGTTGAACACCCTGATCCTTTAACCACTTTTCAACAGCGGAAATATCCAATTCTTCACCGTGACGAACCTGACCGCCGATATCAATCATTGTCATTTTTTTATCCTTATTAACGACCATAGCCACGTTTTTTCAATTCTAATTTAGCAATCATGCCCTTATGCACTTCATCAGGTCCATCAGCTAAACGTAAACTGCGTGCTTGATTGAAAAATGCTGTCAGCGGAGTATCGCGTGACACACCTTCACCACCGTGAATTTGGATCGCCATATCAACGACGTTTTGCAATACAGTCGGTGCAACGACTTTGATTGCAGAAATTTCGGTGAGTGCTGCCATATTACCTAAGGTATCCATCTTATAAGCAGCATACAGCGTTAATAAGCGAGCTTGATCGATCTGCACACGGGCTTCCGCGACACGTTCTAAATTGCCGCCAAGTTTAAGAATTTCTTTACCAAATGCCTTGCGTGACATGCCACGATCAATCATGAGTTCTAACGCTTTTTCCGCTGCACCGATACAACGCATACAGTGATGAATACGACCAGGTCCTAAGCGCCCTTGAGCAATTTCAAATCCTTGACCCGCACCACCAATAAAGTTGCTCACAGGTACACGCACATTGTCAAAACTGACCTGTCCATGTCCATGCGGTGCATCGTAATCACCAAACACAGGCAACATCCGTTCAATCGTTACGCCTTGCGTGTCGATCGGTACCAATACCATTGAGTGTTGATGATGACGATCTTTGTTGGGGTCTGGCGTATAAGCCATAAAAATAATGATTTTTGCATTCGGATCACCCAAGCCAGATGACCACCATTTACGCCCATTCAGAACAATTTCATCACCATCAATCACTGCCGTGGCTTGCATATTAGTCGCATCGCTTGACGCGACCGCAGGTTCAGTCATGCAGAATACAGACCGAATCTCACCATTCAGTAGTGGTTGCAGCCATTGTTGTTTTTGTTCCTGACTGCCATAACGCCATAGCAGCTCCATATTGCCACTATCAGGCGCATTACAGTTGAATACTGTCGGAGCCAGTAAACTACGCCCCGTCAATTCAGCAATATGTGCATATTCCTGTACCGATAAACCTGCACCCAGTTCACTATCAGGCAAGAACATATTCCATAAGCCTGCTGCTTTGGCTTTGGTTTTGAGTTGTTCGAGTTGAGCTGGCCACTGCCATTTCGTCCAGTCACCATCGACATTGAGTTGATGCACTTCATCCCAAAATGCTTTTTCTATTGGTTCTATTTCTTGTTGGATAAACGCCTGTGTGCGAGCAATAAAATCCTGTGCACGTTCAGATAATGCAAACATCATCATTTCCCTCAAGGTAAATATGTGGCGAAACTGAATTCGCTGCTTTACATCACCTTAAGCGAAAACTTATTATGAATGAAATGATTTTATTTTATGCAAAACTATGAATCAGATTCATAATACAAATCCATTGGAAGTGGGTAACTTCCTTCGTATTGATATCAATCTGTATCCACTTTTTATTGCGATTTTTGAGCAAAAAAGCATTTCTAAGGCCGCTCAAATTCTTTGTATTAGTCAATCTGCGGTCAGTCATGCTTTACAACGTTTGCGTCTGCAACTTAAAGATGAATTATTTGTGCGCAGTGGACAAAAAATGCTTCCCACACCTTTTGCCGAACAAATTTATCAACCGATTCAAACGGCGTTATCAACGATTCAAAATATTGCGATTCCACAACACGACTTTGATCCTAGCATGCTACAAAGCTTGAAAATCGCAATTCATGATGAAATTGAACCGATTATTTTTCCTCAATTAGTGCATCATTTTAGTCAACTCAATCTCGATATTCAGTTTTTGAGTTCCAAACTTGATCGAAAAAATATGCTGGCTGATCTTTCAGCACAACAAATTGATTTTGTGATTGATCTAGTACAACCCTATCAAGAAAATTTACAGTTTGAAAACTTGATTGAAGATCATTTTGTGGCGTGTACACTTCAAACAGAGATGGATTTATCGCTCTATTTATCCTCACCACATATCGGTGTGTCCTCTCGGCGAACAGGATTATTGCTTGAAGATATTTATCTCAATCGACAGCAACTTTCTCGACAAATTTTTATGCGCTGTCAGCACTATTCCACTGCCTTACAAGTCTTGGCTCAGTATCCCAAGGCGATTCTCACCATTCCTCACAGTATTTTAAAACATCTGCATTATGCGCAAGATTTAAAAATACATCAGTTACCCATCGAGCTGCCTAAAATTAAAATGGGGATGTATTGGCACGAACACGTCAGAAAGAATCCTCGCCATCAGTTTCTTCGAAATGAAATTTTGAAAATTTTTTGAGCCTACCAAGTTAGCGTATTAAAACGCCAAACTTGGTGGTAGTTCAAATGGAAAGGAAGCTTAATGCGTTGTGATGCTTTGCTCATCATCACAATTCATCAAAAAGCTTTAGACAACATAAGACGAAGGATGTAGACAATCGCAATCCCAAACACAATGTGTCCAATCTGATTAAAGATAAATGGCATACACAATAGAATAAAAACCGTGATTGGATAAATCTAACGTCTCCATCCCTTTAAATAAAACGCTTCATAAAATAGCCATACGCAGGTGCTATAAACAACTAAACTTGCGGCAATAATCAAACCCATCATTTGAGCTGAAATTTCGGCATGTTTCGTTGAAACATCGACCGCAGCGGCTAATGCAGCCCCTAACACAGCAATACTAATAAAAATGAGAAAGTGCCCATAACCCCATAAAAATGGTTGTACACCACGGCGTTGATGGTGGTGATGACTGCGATCAAAATAAACTCACCACATCGCAAACATCATCAATAGCCCATCTACAATCAGAAAAATCTCTTCAAGATTCAATACCTGATTCGAAAATGCATCTTGAGTAGCAGCAAAACATCCAATAATCGACTCACCTAATACGATAATCGTCAACAAGCCATAACGCTCCACAAAATGATGTGGGTGCCAAGGTGTGATCGCATGTTTTCGGCATAGAATGGTACTGCTAATTCACATATCACCAACACTAGAAAGAGCAACGGACCAAGATGAATTGAACTAATACAATGCCGATGGCATATCGATAGGCGGTTACTTTTCGTAAAGGATCATGTTTAGCGACACGAATCCACTGGGTCACCAAAGCCAAACGCATAATCACATAACCGATAATGATCATGTCAAAATTATGCTGCTGAAATACCGCAGGAATACCTGCCGCCATGACTAAAGAACCAGCCATTTGCACAAAGGTCAAACAACGATACAGCGTATCGTCATTGTCATATGCTGAAGCAAACCAAGAAAAGTTCATCCATGCCCACCAAAGTGCAAAAAACACCATAAAGTAGGTTGGTAAAGCATGCCACAAATGACCTTCGATCATAGCGTGATGCAGTTGTTGACCTGCAGTTGCAATCGCAACAACAAAACCAAATCAAATAACAACTCCAAAGGGGTAGCCGCACGATGTGATTCTTGGGGATCTCGTGGGGCAAATGCCTTTAATGTTGTGTGGTGAAGTTTTTCAGCACTCATATGTTTTTTCTCTACGCTGTATTTTGTTCATCATTGCAAAGAAAATCCTTCAGAATGAAAGGGCAACAACGAGCATGATAAAATATTGTTGAAAATTTATTCATTCAAAAATTGCACAAACACACAAATTATGTAATCCTATATACATATTTGGATGTTACCGTCCATACAGAATTAGTTTGACAAGGGGAGTAGCCTCCTCCAAGCCCAAGTGCATATCATGCCTTCGGTGTCAGAGTTTCGTCATTACACTTTGCAAAAAGTCGGACTCTGAGCATCACAGTACATTGTGATGTAGGCAAGACCTTGATCATGTTGAAACAGATGTTTTTTTATTCATCTGGCAACTGGTCAAGGTTTTTTTATGCCCATTTGCCAGATAGGGAGTTGTGATGGACACTATCGGTAATATATGGCTATATGCCATCTTCTTTGGCATCGTCATCGTGATGCTACTGATCGATTTTTTGGGCTTTAAACAAAAGCAAAATCAGGATGTTCCAATTAAGCAAGCGGCTTATTGGAGTATTGCTTGGGTTTCAGTTGCGGTAATGTTTGGTGGTGGTTTGTGGTTCTATTTACAACAAACTGTTGGGGTAGGTATAGCCAACCAAAAAACCATGGAATACTTTGCAGGTTATTTGTTAGAAAAATCTTTAGCGATTGACAACGTTTTTGTTTGGTTAATGATTTTCTCTGCATTTGCGATTCCTTCTGCACTGCAACGTAAAATCCTACTCTACGGCGTATTAGGTGCCATCGTATTAAGAACCATCTTTATTTTTATCGGTGCATGGTTCGTTCAAGAGTTTTCATGGGTTCTTTACATCTTCGGTGCGTTCTTGGTCTATACAGGTTTCAAATTCCTAAAAGGACAAGACGAAGAAACCAATATCGAAGATATCAAAACCTTAAAATGGTTACGCAAACATATGCGTATCACGCCACAACTTGAAGGTGAAAAATTCTTTGTTCGCCGTGATGGTTTGTTGTGGGCGACACCATTATTTTTAGTTCTGATTTTGGTTGAAGGTTCCGACGTTATCTTTGCGGTCGACTCAATTCCAGCGATTTTTGCGGTAACAAGTGATCCATTTATCGTCTTGACTGCAAACCTAATGGCGATTTTAGGCTTACGCGCAATGTTCTTCTTGTTGGCTGGTGCGGCAACTAAATTGCATTACTTACCATACGGTTTAGGGATTATCTTACTGTTTATTGGTGCAAAAATGCTAATGCTCGACGTGTTCCATATGCCGATTTGGATTTCATTAGGCTTCATCGTCCTCGTCTTAAGCATTACAGCTTACCTTTCTCTGCGTCATAACAAAAAACAGCTACAATCATAAGCGAATCACTCAAGACATCTGAGCTTCAGATGTCTTGAGATTTAAAAACTAAAAATTAGACTGTACATTAAAAAAACAGATCAATATTATATGTCGGCTTTACGCTTTTATCTTTATGATTAGAAACATAATAAACAAAGTTACTTCGCCATGAAGGCGCTTACAACTGAATTAAATGAGTGGCAGATTATGCGTTCTAAAAAAATCAATCTCGTTGTCGTCCCGCTATTATTAACTGCATGTAGCCATAATGATGGTCCATTGGTTCAAGATGTTTACAACAACCAATATGACTGCGCAGCTGACTGGAATACTGACACTTGTGAAGAAGAGAATAACAACGCGAGTAGTGGTTATTATGCAGGTAGTTATGGATCAAACCGTTATCTAGGACCACAATACTACCAAAATAATCGTGAGGTCTCGTTTAGAGGTCATACTTTACGACCTAGAAGCAATCTTAGTGTGGGACAACCCACTGTTTCAACTACGCTGAAAAGCTCTTCATTGTCTTCTCCAATCCGTGGCGGATTTGGACGTGGTGGCATGTCCTTCGGTGGTTAAATTAGAAAAACAACATGAAAAGAAAACTATTTTCCCCACGTACCGATTGGCAGCTTGAACACCAAAAGATTGGTTTCGATTATTTTAATCTACCGTCATTGGACGGTTCTATTTATTGGTCGGAAGGTGTCGCCTACGAGTTCACGCTAAAACAAATCGAACAGTTGGAAGATGCAGCAAACGAACTTCATCAAATGTGTTTAGCTGTAGTAGGGGATTTAATTCAACGTGGTGATTATCCCAATTATTTCCAGATTCCACAGGCTGCTATTCCACATATTGAGCATTCATGGCGACGGAATAGTCCGATGCTCTATGGACGTTTTGATTTCGCCTATGATGGATTGCAGATCAAAATGCTGGAATACAATGCTGATACACCCACGGGGTTATTGGAAGCCTCTGTAGCGCAATGGCTATGGATCGAACAAGTCTCAGGCATTGCAAATCGAGATCAATTCAACAGCATTCACGAAGACCTGATTAAGCGTTGGAAAACTATTTTACCTCGCGGGAGCCATCTCCACTTTGCAGCTTGTCAGGAAGCAGGGAGAGAAGATTGGGGCAATTTAGAATACTTAATGGATACTGCCTTTCAAGCTCATTTACAGGTCTCTGAACTGTCGATGGAAAATATTGGTTGGAATGGTCAGAGTTTTGTAGATCTAAACAATCGACCGATTCAAAATCTATTTAAGTTATATCCGTGGGAATGGATTTGGGAAGAATCATTTGCCCAGTATCTTCAGCCAGAAACGAACTGGATCGAACCGTGTTGGAAAATGTTGCTCTCCAATAAAGCGATTTTAGTTGAGCTATGGAAGCGGTATCCAAATCACCCACTGTTGGTTGAAACCTATGCCTATGACCCTGAACAACACTTCAGTGGAAAATGGGTAAAAAAACCAATCTTGGCGAGAGAAGGGGCAAATATCCGTGTCTTGCAAGATGGTCAGGATCAGGGCGCTGCTTCAGGTAGTTTTTATTTTGATGACTATGACAAATATGGTTATGTGATTCAGAAGTGGGTCGACACGCCGTTATTTTCTGGTCAGTTACCGACACTGGGGTTATGGATGGTCGGACATCAATGCGCAGGCATGTCGATTCGTGAAGACTGTTATGACATTATTGGCAATGATGCACATTTCGCAGCGCATTATTTTATAGAGTAAATCTAGATAACAATCATCAATCGGTCAGGATTTAATGACATACATTCTGACCGTATCAAGTTTAAATCGTATGTGCTGCCACACGTTTCATATAAGACACTAAACGTGTAAAAAATAAAATTTGCAGAAAAATTGTAAAGGCTGACACACACCATTCATACCATATTGCAAATGCAGTCTGAGCCAATCCAAAATATTGATAGATCAGCAAAAGAACAACTCCAAAAACCACACCAGCAACCGTGGTTTGAATCAAGATCGGAAAGGAGAGGGCGGTGATCCGATTCAAAAAATTGATTCCCTCATCAGCACCATTGGCTTGATAGGTTCGTTGAATACCAATCAGCATAATCAATAAAGTTAAAATAGCTTCTAGGCTAATCACACGTACATCATAATAAGGAGAATACATCCCATAGTAATACACCACACTCACGACCAAAGCCGCAGCTAAATAATAATTTTTATAATGCTGTTTGCTCAAAGTATCTTCGGCAAGTTCATGTGCAAGTGCTTTGGTATTCCAAAAATACATGCTTATTTTTCCAAAAAGTATAATTATTGCTGACAATTTACTCATTTGAGCTTAAAAGTAAAGTGAATTGATTCAGATGATTAGTTCACTTCAATCCATTTTACTGCGTCAAAATATGAGAACAATCCAGTAAAATGATCAAAATCAGGTACAATCAATCGAAAAAAGTAAAATTGTAGGTTGTTATGACTTTGGCTACTCCCATCACGGTTGTTCGTGGTCGCTTCTTAGATATTCAAAACATAGTTTCACACGCGACAGAGATCGCAGAGCAGGTTCGTTATATTGAGGATGGTGTTCTAATCACTGAACAGGGCAAAATTCGCTGGTTTGGCCCTTGGGAAGCTGCTCAAGATCATCTTCCTACAGATGTTGAGATTCAACATTACCCAGAACAACTGATCATTCCTGGAATGATTGATACGCACATTCACTTCCCACAGACTGAAATGGTGGGTGCTTATGGTGAACAATTATTAAGTTGGTTAAATACCTATACATTTCCAACAGAAATCCAGTTTAAAGACAAAGCCTATGCACAAGAAATTGCCAAATTTTTTGTTAATGAACTACTCAAAAATGGTACGACCACAGCTTTAGTTTTTTGTACCGTACATCCAGAGTCTGTTGATGCCTTATTTGAAGCCGCAGAACAGCACCAAATGCGTTTAATCGCAGGCAAAGTAATGATGGATCGTCATGCACCTGAAGCGCTATGTGATAGCGCAGAAAGCGCTTATGTTGATTCTAAAGCGTTAATACAGAAGTGGCATGGTCAAGGTCGCGCACTTTATGCGATTACCCCACGTTTTGCACCAACCTCGACACCAGAACAACTTGAACGAGCAGGGCAACTTAAAGCAGAGTTCCCTGATGTGTATGTGCACACGCATTTAAGTGAAAATAAAGATGAAATTGCATGGGTGAAAGATTTATTTCCTCATCAAAATGGTTATCTTGATGTTTATCATCACTATGGTTTAACAGGTCAGCGCTCCGTTTTCGCACACTGTGTACATTTAGAAGATACTGAGTGGAAATGTATGCATGATACAAACTCAGCAATTGCTTTTTGCCCAACATCAAACTTGTTCTTAGGCAGTGGCTTATTTCCCTTAAAGAAAACATGGGATCAGCAAGTCAAAGTTGGACTCGGTACAGATATTGGTGCAGGAACTTCGTTTAGCCTATTGCAAACAGTCAATGAAGCCTACAAGGTACAACAACTACAAGGCGATAAATTATCCGCATATGAATCGTTGTACCATGCCACTTTAGGTGGTGCAAAAGCGCTGGATTTAGATGATAAACTGGGTAACTTTAATGTCGGTAAAGAAGCGGATTTTGTAGTACTTGATCTTAAAGCAACGGCATTACAACTATTGCGTCAATCACGTGCTAAATCCATCGAAGACAGTTTGTTTGCACTATTTACCATGGGCGATGACCGCAATATTGAAGCGACCTATATTTATGGACAAAAAGCCTATCAGCAAAACCAAAGCATTTAATTCAAAAAGCTTAGGACTCCTCTTATTGGCGATCGGATGTGCTGTCTTACTTCGACGAGACAGTCATTCCTCTCAAAATGATACATTTTCATCGGCATCAAAAGATGCATGAAAATTCATTTTGTTTTAAAATTCTCGTATTAACTCAAGATTTCGAGGTGTTGCAGGTCAACACCTTTTTTATTTTCCCATTTTTAAAGTTTTAGGAATCTATCGATGACTGTTGCAATGCGCGTAATGATTTCCAGTGAAGAGATCCAAGCCAAAGTGAAACAACTTGGTGACAAAATCAACGCACACTATGCTCAAAGTGATAAAGAACTGGTATTGATTGGCTTATTGCGTGGTTCAGTCATTTTCATGGCAGATTTATGCCGTGCAATTGAAAAGCCACATGAACTCGACTTTATGACGGTTTCAAGTTATGGCGGTGGTACGGTTTCCACGCGTGATGTCAAAATATTAAAAGATCTCGATGGTGAGATTAACGGCAAAGATGTCCTCGTTGTCGAAGATATTATTGACTCTGGGAATACCTTGAGCAAAGTTGTTGAAATGCTCAAAACACGTAATCCAAATTCAATCGAACTATGTACTCTGGTGAGCAAACCATCACGCCGTGAAATTGATTTAGAAGTGAAATTCTTAGGCTTTGAAGTCGAAGATCGTTTTATTGTCGGCTACGGCCTAGATTACGATCAGAAGTACCGTCATCTCCCATTCATTGGAGAAATTGGTCTTTAATTGCCATAGGTTCTTAGCATTTTTTGATAACGATGCTGTCATAACTAAAAGCAGATTAAATATTGATAAGGTACGCTTGCGTACCTTTTTTTATACTTGAGCTTTCATCAAACACTGTTCAATTTTGCACAAAAATACGACATAAGTGGGCAATTGACTACAGACATTTCAAGGTGAAATCTAGCAGGATAAGACAAAATACTAATGTTAAAACAAGGAGAAAATACAATGTGGTCTCTGATTGTAGCAATCGTCGTTGGTTTCTTTGCGGGTTTGATTGCTCGCGCTTTGCATCCAGGAAATGATAAAGCAGGCTTTATAGTGACGACTGCGCTTGGTATCGCAGGTTCTTTACTCGCGACTTATGGTGGCCGACTGTTGGGTCTTTATGGTGAAAATTCAGCAGCAGGATTTATTGCTTCTGTGATAGGGGCAGTGATTATTCTGTTTATTTATAATTTAATTATGAAAAAGACCTAATCAATCTGATAGCTCCCAAATCATTAACTTGAATTGGGAGCATCTGATGTTATAAACCTAGTTCTTTCCAAATCATTTGAATATCAGCGGCACTTCGCCCACCCACCATTTTTAAACCATTTGAAAAGATTAACGTTGGTGTACCATTCACACCCAATTTACGTCCTAAGCTCAGGTTTCTCTCAATTGGGTTTTCACATGTTTTTGCTTTCGGCTGAACATTTTTTTGCAATAAGTTTTTCCACGCTACACTTTGATTTTGCTCACACCAGACCTGCTTAGATACAGTGAGTGATTGTGCTTTTAATGGATAAATAAATGTATAGATAGTCACATCATTAAGTTTATCAAGTTCTGCTTCTAGCTGTTTGCAGTACGGGCAATTCGGATCTGAAAAAATAGCCAACTGACGTTTACCACTACCTTTTACCGTTTTAATTGCATCCTGAAAAGGAAGTTGTTTCCAATCAATAGAGTTTTGTTTGAGCACTAAATCCTTAGTCAGATTTTTCTGATCTTGCAGGCGAATCATAGATCCTATGAACATATGTTGTGCATTTTCATCCAAGTAAATAATTTGATTATCAAGATTGGCACTATACAAGCCTGACATTTCTGTTTTTTGGATATTTGTGATCTCCATATTTGGATACTGTTTGCTTAAATTGCTTTTCAATGTCTCAACATTCGCCATTGCTAGAGTAGACACTCCTCCCAACACAGCCAGCATTCCAATTTTTTTTAGCATAGTGCAACTCGAATAAAAGGTTTTCCGTATTGTACGCATATCATGTTTAAGGGGTAGCTGAGCTTACTGAGATACAACCAAACTTGAACTAAATACAGCAATGTTTCACGTGGAACATCATAGCGCTAAATTCGATTTGAAATGGATCACACTTTTACAAACACGCGAAGTAAAAAAGCGACAAAAATTATCACAGCACATTGATATAAAAACAAAAAATATATTAAAAGTAGAACGTTTGGTCGCTTTTTGAAATAATCTGATGATTCAAAAAACCGTGTTGTCCTTCATTTAAAAGAAACAAGGAGATGTTTTCTTTTGATGAACCATTTTCCAACAAACAACACTCATAAGTCTCGTTTTTACGTTAGGTTGACCCATGTATACCACTGAATTATTAGAAGAAGCCAAAACCTTTATGTTTCATATGCTCACTAAAGTAGTTGAGTACGGGGGATCTGATTTATTTATTACCGCAGATTTCCCACCTAGCATTAAGCTACAGGGTTTAATGCGCCCTTTAGGACAACAAGCGCTTACCGCAGAAAAAACTAAGTTGTTTGCTTATAGTTTAATGAATGACAAACAACGTCTAGACTTCGAAAATGATTGGGAATGTAACTTTGCCATTAATGTCCCGAATGTTTCACGGTTTCGGGTCAATGTATTCAAACAACAATTACAAATAGGCATGGTGATTCGAACCATTACATCTGAAATTCCAACCTTTCAAAAACTAAAACTCCCAGAATCACTAAAAAATGTGATTATGGAAAAACGTGGTTTGGTACTGGTGGTTGGCGGAACAGGATCAGGAAAATCAACCTCTTTAGCAGCCATGATTGATCATCGAAATGAGAACTCTGCTGGACATATCATTACCGTTGAAGATCCTGTTGAATACGTCCATAAACACAAAAAATCCATGATCACACACCGTGAAGTTGGAGTTGATTGTCATACATGGCATCACGCGTTGAAAAATACGCTACGCCAAGCACCAGATGTGATTTTAATTGGTGAAATACGTGATACTGAAACGATGGAACATGCGATTGCTTTTGCTGAAACAGGGCATCTATGTTTAGGAACACTGCACGCCAACAATGCCAATCAGGCACTGGATCGTATTATTAACTTTTTCCCAGAGGAACGTCGCAATCAATTGTTGATGGATCTCTCATCCAATATGAAAGCGATTATTTCTCAACGTCTCGTACGAACTCAAGATGGTCAAGGTCGTCGAGCTGCCATTGAAATCCTCCTCAATACGCCATTAATCGCAGACAATATTTTGAAAGGGCAATTCCATGTGCTCAAAGAGATCATGACCAAATCTCGCGAGTTAGGTATGCAGACCTTTGATCAGGCTTTGTTTGATCTATATAACGAAGGTGCAATTAGTTACGATGAAGCATTGCGTAACGCCGACTCTGTCAATGAATTACGCTTGCAAATTAAATTAAAAAGTTCACGCCAAGATGGGATGCCCGTTTCAACCACTTCACTGAATATGGTCAAAGAAGAGGAAGTTGAGGAGCAAGAAGAGGCTTAAATATAAAAATAGCTTAGATTTTATTGATCTAAGCTATTTAAAATTTTTGTTGTTATAAATAATCGGGGTATACAGTATAAGACGAACCGACATATTCGAAGCCCATCTTATTATAAAGTTCAACAGCGGGATTATTCTCTTTATCAACGATTAAATGTGCTATTCGCCCATGATCTACAATATGATTAACCACAAACGCTAGAACACACTGAGCAAAACCTTGCCGACGATAAGAAGGGAATGTGTATGTTCCTCCTATGCTCACTAAACGATTAGTTTCGATACCAAATCTAATGATAGAGACAATTTTGCCATCCACTTCATAGACTGCAATTTTTCTTTGTTTAATTAGTAACATCCAATCAGGTGTTTCTTTAACTGCACGTTCTTGATTATACAAAGCTTGATATTCGACGAGTTGGTCAATATCTGATACCAATGCCAAACGTCCTGTTGCTTTAGGAACATGTTTTGAGCATACCATGATCCATTGATCATACTCCCGTGTTATATGCCCCCATTCACCGATAAAACGATGCAGTAAATCATGTCCAATTGTATTCGTTACGATACGCTTAGGACGGCGCTCCAAAAGAGTAGAACAAAGTAATCTATTTACATCTCTTTCATCAGGTAACCAAAAACAAGTTCCTTCAATAGAAATAATAGCAATACCTAGTAGTAAATCCGAAACATCTAGATCATATACACGTAAGAGCTCCCATTTAGCATGATTGTCTTTTGTTCTCTCAAGAAAGAACGTGATGCCGAGTGAATTATAGAATCGTGCATCAAGCCATTGGTATATAAAATCATTCTCAGACTGAGATGCTATCGGGTCGATTATAATCATTATTATACCACTGCATTTTTTGATTATTAGGCTTTTGCTACACCAAATCCAAATCAATATTTTAATAAAAAAACACTAAATAAATGGAATTTAATGCTTTTTATGATATCTATTTTACCTCTTAGATTTGTAAATGTGATTACTTTCCAATACAAAATGAACCGAAAATCTTACCCAACAAATCATCGGCACTAAAATCACCTGTGATCTCGCCTAAGGCATTTTGAGCAAGTCTTAATGATTCAGCAACCAATTCTCCTGCATTAAACACAACGAGTTGCTCACGCGCCTCTGCTAAATAGCGCTGAGTACGCTTCATTGCGTCTAAATGACGAGTTCTCGCAATAAAGGTATCTTCTTCTGGTTGGAAGCCAGCATGCGCTGTAATCGCATCTATCAAGGCCTGAACACCCATATCTTGTTTTGCTGAAACACGAATATGACGGAAGCCCTGATAATCGCTTAATTCGGCCGCTTGACCTGTTAAATCACATTTGTTTCCAATTAAAAGTAAACGTTTCGGCTCTAAATGTTCAGCAAAATATTCTTGAGCCAACAACAATGGATCATCATTTTGGTTCAAATCATAAACCAGTAACAATAGATCAGCTTGTTCAATTTCTTTGATTGCTCGGCGGATCCCTTCACGTTCAACAATATCTCCTGTTTCACGCAAACCTGCTGTATCCGTCAATGTGATCGGCAACCCATTTAAACTAATTTTTTCATGCAACACATCACGTGTCGTACCAGCAATATCAGTAACGATCGCACGCTCATGTCCTGCGAGCGCATTCAAGAGGCTCGATTTACCAGCATTTGGTTTACCTGCAATCACAACTTGTAATCCTTCGCGTAACAACTGACCTTGACGCGCAGATTGTTGTACTGCCTTAACTGAATTTTGTACATCATCCAACAACGCTAGAATCTTTCCATCCGCAAGGAAATCAATTTCTTCTTCTGGAAAATCAATTGCAGCTTCGACATGCAAGCGTAAATGAATTAATTTTTCTAATACGGTGTTGATTTTGGTGGAAAAGGCACCTTGTAGTGAACGAACTGCTGAACGTGCAGCCGCTTGAGAGCTTGCATCAATTAAATCTGCAATCGCTTCAGCTTGTACTAAATCCATTTTGCCATTTTCAAAGGCACGCATTGAAAATTCACCTGCTTTGGCTGCTACAGCACCTAAGTCAAGTAATCGGGCAAGTAATGTATTTTGAATGACAGGACCACCATGTCCCTGTATTTCCACCACATCTTCACCTGTAAAGGAATGTGGATTTGGAAAACATAAGAGAATTCCTTCGTCCATGACCGTACCATCAGCATCATAGAACTGACGAAATCCAGCCATACGAGCTGCTGGTAAACCTTTCGCTGTAAGTTGTTCAGCGATCGCATACGCTTTTGGTCCTGACAAACGAATTACGCCAACACCGCCACGACCTAAGGGAGTAGCTATCGCCGCAATAGTGGTTTGATGTTGCATAGTGTTCATCTAAAAAATCCAAAAAACAGCCAAAGAAAAATCCGCTTAAGATTACCATCTTAAGCGGATTTATTCAGTAAAAGTTCGAGATTAAGACGCTGACTCTGACTTGTTCAGACGATCTTTCTCAACGCTTTTATTGATGAACGATTGCTGCAAAATAGTAATACTGTTGTTCACAATCCAGTAAAGCACAAGACCTGCTGGGAAGAACAACATAAATACCGTAAACATGATCGGCATGATACGGAATACTTTTGCTTGCATTGGATCAGTTGGTTGTGGGTTAAGCATTTGCTGAACATACATGGTGACACCCATGATCAACGGCAGAATAAACCATGGATCCATCGCAGATAAATCCTGAATCCAACCTAACCAAGGTGCGTGACGTAGCTCTACAGATTCCATCAATACCCAGTACAAAGCCAAGAAAATTGGCATTTGTAATAGTAATGGTAAACAACCTGATAACGGATTAACTTGCTCACGCTTATACAATGCCATCATTTCTTGAGAGAAACGCATACGGTCATCGCCAAACTCTTCTTTCATGCGTTGCATTTCAGGTGCAATCACACGCATTTTCGCCATAGAGCGATAACTTTTCGAAGAAAGTGGCCATAAAATCGCTTTCACAAGGATCGTCAATAGAATAATTGACCAACCCCAGTTACCTACGAGGTTATGGAAAAACTGTAAGCCTAAGAACAATAATTTAGCAATTGGCCATAACCAACCATAATCTACAGTTTGGTTCAAACCAGGTGCTAAATCTTTGAGTTCTGATTGAATTTTTGGACCTGAATAAAGTTTAGCATCCACTTCCATTGAAGTACCAGCGGGTACATTGATCACTGGTGAAGTGAAGCCAATAATATTCATATTATCGGTAGATTGACGAGATTCTAACTTAGCAACATAAGGCTGACCATCTGCTTGTGTCAGTTTTAAATTACCTGGTACCCAAGCACTCACAAAGTAGTGCTGAACCATTGCAACCCATGCTGTTTTTGCTTCTAAACTCAGTTTTTCATCTGAGAAATTAGCAAATTTCAACTTATTATACGGCTCTTCAGGTGTACCCCATGCTCCACCTAGATAGGTACCTAGTGTGAAAATACCTTGAGAAGACTTCCCTGGATCATCAGAATTATCACGTTTCAGCTGACCAAACATTTGACCTTGCCAGTTTTGCTGACTACGGTTAATGACTTGGTGCTTGACTGTAATCGGATAATCACCTTGCGTGAAGGTGAATGATTTGATGATCTCTACGCCTTCAGGTGTTTTGAAAACTAAAGGTACTGTTAAGACCTGTTGTTTTTTTCCATCCTGCGTCGTTATGCTTTTTGCATCAGCCAAAGTATATGTTGTTTTTTCAACATCATAAGTCGGACGACCACTACGGCTACTGTCAGGACCATTCAAACCAATTAAACCGGATTGAGCGACATAAGTACGTTTCGCATCACTTTCAAGCATAACAAACGGCTTTTCGCTGTCTTTGCTTTCATCATGGCTTAGTAGTTCAACACGGACAATATCCCCACCTTTTGGGTTAATCCAAAGATGATAAAGATCCGTTTTAACAGAAATCAGTTGCTGATTCACAGATGACTTTTCTGTGGTTTGTGATGCAGTCACATTTGCTTGTGGCAAGTCTGAAGCCGCTGTTGCATTTTGAGCATTTGGCAAATCTGCAGATACTTCATGCGTGGTGACTGCTGCTGCTTGTTGCTGCGGAGCAGGTTGTGCATGACCATAATCTTTTTGCCAAGCCAAAATTAGCAAATATGCGGTAACAAACATGGCTCCAAGAATTGCAAATCTGGCCCATTGTTGCATATCTATTATCCCAAATGGTTAGAGAGATTTTGCTTGAGTAAACGATCACGAAAGGGTACAGCAACGTGATGCATTTGAGAATCTATTTGATGAAACGAAATAAAACGAAGTGCTTTGGGTGGTACTGGGTCATAGCCTGATCCACCCCATGGATGGCAACGACAAATCCGCTTGGTAGAAAGCCATACACCTTTTGCCGCACCATGCGTTTGTAAAGCTTCAAGCGCATATTGTGAACAAGTTGGAATATAACGGCACCGAGGCCCCAATAATGGACTGATTGCGATTTGATAACATCTTATCAACCAATGCAGTAGACGTACCATTGGAGATCTCTAATTTTGGAGGGAGGTCACAACGACTTTAGAATGCTTTTTTGCTAAACGTTGTAATTTTTGCCAAGCAAAATCTAATTGCTGATGTAATTCTTTATTCGCAATTGCTTCTATACCCACTTTAGGCATTACCACAATATCAATGTCTGCATCAAACTGTGCTTGATGTAAACGAAAGCTCTCCCGAGCAAGACGTTTTATTCGATTTCGCTCATGTGCACGACGCACCTTTTTTTTAGCAACGACAATACCCAAACGGCTATTCGGCTGTTCGGTTAATTTTGCTAAAAAAAGGAAATGGGGCTGATGCACTTTAAAAAGCGCACCATCAAATACACTTTTATAATCTGCAGCACAACGAATACGAGATTCAGTGCCAAAACTGTAAAGTGCCATCACCCAAGTCTGGTCGGCTTAACAGTAATTAAACAGTTAAGCTGTGACGACCTTTCGCACGACGACGAGCTAAAACCTGACGACCAGCTTTAGTTGCCATACGAGCACGGAAACCATGAACGCGTTTACGCTTTAATTCAGATGGTTGGAAAGTACGTTTCATATCGAAACTCCCAAAAATGATCTTTCTATAAAGGTCCGCGATTTTATTGCGCAATCTTTATTCTGTCAATCAAAATGCAAAAACTTTACATATTGTTTGCTTTGTTTTGCAGCAAGTTGATTGTTCTCAACTAAATATATGAAATTAAGAAAAATAATTATTCACAAGCTATCTATTTAAATTTTATATGAAATACCTTATATTCACACCATACCAACAAGGTTATCAACAATTCATTTTTGATTTTAAATTTAGTTCCGGTATTTTGAATTTAAATTTAAAACATTTTAGTTATCCACATTTAGAATCCCACTTATAAGTAAATTCAAATTTTAAAATTTAAATTTATTACTATTAGGGTTGAGGTTTTTTGTGGAAATCATACTATTTTCATTTTTAATCATGAGATTACGGTGTGGATAAGTGTGTTTTTAATGGTTTTATGCTTTGTGGATAACTTTGGTGTTAAAAATATCCACAGCTTGTGCTAAAAGTTATTCACAAGTGCTTTTAAATTTAAATTTATAAACAAACGCTTTCTTTTTCGGCAAAAGTCCCATAAATTTGCCTGACAGATGTGGATAACTTGGTTAGAATGGCGACCCCTTCGAAAGGTGGGGTATAGGCTTTTTTACTTTTAAATTTAAAAAAATGGATATATAGGGGATGCACATGCTCTGGACAGACTGCTTAACTCGCTTGCGACAAGAGCTATCTGATAACGTCTTTGCGATGTGGATTCGCCCGTTAGTTGCAGAAGAAGTGGATGGTGTGATGCGTTTATATGCACCCAACCCTTATTGGACTCGTTATATTCAAGATAATCATCTCGAGTTGATTTCTATATTGGCTGAACAACTGTCTGAAGGGCGAGTGCGTCAAGTAGAGATATTGGTCGATTCAAGACCTGGAACGATTTTATCTTCGAGTGAACAGCCTGCAACAACGACAGCTGCTTTGAGCACAGCAGTGCCTTCCCCAATGAAAGTAAAAAAAGAAGCTGAATTGGTTCAAGCGAATCCCCCAGTTTCTAAAATTCCTAAGAAAAGACAATTAAACCCTTTATTCACTTTTTCTTTATTTGTCGAAGGTCGTTCAAACCAGATGGCAGCTGAAACTTGTCGAAAAGTTTTAACGCAGCTTGGTGCATCGCAACATAATCCATTGTTTCTCTATGGCCCTACAGGTTTGGGTAAAACACACTTGATGCAAGCTGTCGGAAATGCGCTGTTACAAGCAAAACCGAATGCACGTGTGATGTACATGACTTCTGAAAGTTTTGTACAAGACTTTGTAAGCTCTTTGCAAAAAGGCAAAGTTGAAGAATTTAAGAAAAACTGTCGTTCTCTAGATTTATTATTGGTCGATGATATTCATTTACTTGCAGGTAAAGAAGCAAGTCTTGTTGAGTTCTTCTATACGTTTAACGCTCTGTTAGATGAATCCAAGCAAATTATTTTAACTTCAGATCGTTATCCAAAAGAATTAACTGAATTGGATCCTCGTTTGGTTTCTCGTTTTTCATGGGGTTTATCGGTGGGTGTAGAACCACCAGATATTGAAACTCGTATCGAGATTTTGCTTAAAAAAGCTGAAAATAGTGGTGTTGATTTACCTCGCAATTGTGCTTTATTTATCGCTCAACAAGTAGTGGCAAACGTTCGTGAACTTGAAGGCGCGTTGAATAAGGTTGTCGCTATTTCTCGCTTTAAAGGTACCTCTATTGATCTTGATGTGGTACGTGAATCATTGAAAGATGTTTTAGCGATTCGAGCGAGAACGATTAGTGTTGAGAATATTCAACGCGTCGTGAGTGAGTATTTCCGTATTCCCTTAAAAGAATTGGTTGGACCGAAGCGTACCCGTATTTATGCTCGCCCTCGTCAGTTAGCAATGGGGCTAGCACGTGAATTGACAGGGGATAGTTTCCCTGAGATTGGAATGGCCTTTGGTGGTCGAGATCACAGTACGGTGATGCATGCTTGTGAAAAGGTTGTAAGTCTTCGCGAAGAAGATCCGATTTTTAATGAAGATTATAAAAATCTACTTCGTCTGTTACAAAGTTAAACTCATTTTCAGAGTTGCAAACTCGTTTTAAGTGCAGCATAGTACACTGCTAACATTTTTATCGGCTTCCGTTGTAAGAGGAATAAAATCGTGCGTTTGAAAATCGCTAAAGAAGGTTTACTCAATGTTTTGTCACACGTTGTGGGTGCGGTGGAGCGCCGTCATACGTTGAATATTCTTTCAAACGTTAAAATTCAAACCACACAGCAGGCCTTGACGATCACAGGTTCTGATTTGGAAGTTGAGTTGGTAGCCAGTACGACCTTAGCTGATGGTGCTTGTATAGAAGCAGGTGAAACGACGGTTCCTGCGCGTAAATTAGTCGAAATTTGTAAGTCACTCCCTAGTGCGGCTTTGATCGATTTACAAATCACAGAAGATCAACGTTGTATCTTGAAATCAGGTAACAGTCGTTTTGTATTGGGTACTCTTCCAGCTGAAGACTATCCACTACTTTCTACTGAGAATAGTTTAGGCACGCAAGTTCAAGTCACTCAGCGTGAACTCAAACGTTTATTTGAAAAGACTGCATTTGCTATGGCAGTTCAGGATGTTCGCTTTTATTTAACAGGGACATTACTAGAAATTGATCAAAATCAGTTACGTACAGTGACAACTGATGGTCATCGTTTAGCATTGTGTGAAGTGTTAGCTTCATCAACAGCGACATCTTCAATTCAAGCGATCGTTCCTCGCAAGGCAGTAGGGGAGTTACAACGTTTGCTCAGTATTGAAGATGAACAACTCACTTTATTAATCGGTCGTGAGTTGTTGAATGTAACTATCAATACGCCAAGTCGAGATAAGGAACAGGGTGATATTACAGTTCGTTTTACGACTAAGTTGATTGATGGTAAATTCCCTGATTATCGTCGTGTGATTCCTCGCGGTGGTGACAAACATGTGTTGATTGCACATGATGTGTTTAAGCAATCGCTACAACGCGTTGCAATTTTAAGTAATGAGAAATTACGTGGTGTTTTCTTGAATTTTAGCCAAGATACGTTGCAATTACGCGCCAATAACCCTGAACAGGACGAGGCGAGTGAAGATTTAGTCATCCAATATCAAGATGCACCTCTTGAAATGTCTTTTAATGCTCAATATATCCTTGATGTGTTGAGTGTTCTTGATGGTGATGATGTGCGAATGAGTATGACAGAGGCGAATCAGTCGGTATTGGTACAAGATCCTGCGCATCCTGATCAAACTTATGTTGTTATGCCTATGCGAGTTTAATTTGCATTGTTGTATTAGGTTTAAATCATGCAAATCACGCGTTTAAATATAGAACGTGTACGAAATTTGAAGACGGTTGCACTCACTGAGTTGCAGCCGTTTAATATTTTCTATGGTGCGAATGGTTCTGGAAAAACATCAATTCTAGAGTCTATTCATTTGTTAGCAACTGGACGCTCTTTTCGCACGCATATTCCAAAACATTATATTCAGCATCAGTGTAATGATGCGATCGTATTTGCTCAGTCCGCAACTGAGCGTGTCGGCATGAAAAAACTCATTTCTGGTGAGCAATTAATTAAGGTCAATGGCGATACGATTGCAACGCAAGGGCAGCTAGCAAAGTTGCTCCCTTTGCAGCATATTGATCCGCAAAGTACCGATATTATCGATCATGGTGCTAAACCTCGTCGTCAGCTCTTGGATTGGTTGATGTTCCACGTGGAACCTGAGTTTTATTTTGCTTGGCAGTATTATTCGCGTGCTCTGAAACAACGAAACAGTCTATTAAAAACACGTCGAAATCTCAGTTTGTCTGAACTTGAGCCGTGGAACAAAATGCTTAGTGAATATGGTGAAATTTTACATTCACAACGGATCAGTATCGTTGAGCAATGGAATCAATATTTTCGTGAAGATTTACAGCAGCTTTTGCCAGATATTGATATTGAACTCGAATACTATTCAGGATTTCATACTGAGCAAGGCTTGTTTCAAGACCTTATTCAACAACATCAAAAAGACCTTGAGCGTCGATATACTGAATACGGTCCGCATCGGGCTGATTTACGTCTAAAAACCCCACAAGGTAACGCTGATGATGTGTTGTCTCGAGGGCAAAAAAAGTTGTTAATCATGGCATTAAAACTGTCACAAATTGCAATGCTACATGCGAGTAATAAGGAAACTGTGGTATTATTAGATGATCTGACAGCAGAGTTAGATGTAGCTGCACAACAACGTTTAATTGAGCGACTGAGTCAGTTAGGAAGTCAGGTTTTTCTGACCACCTTAGACCATGCGTCGGTATTAAAACACTTACATGATTTGTCGATTTCCTTTCAATTGTTCCATGTTGTACACGGTCAAGTCAGTCTTGCTGCACCATAATTTTATTTCCTCATTTTTGGATAGATTCGATATTAACTAGGGAGTAACCATGAGTTCAGAGTCTCAATCAGTCTCTCAAACAGAACAAACAAATGAAAAGGCTTATGATTCCTCTAGCATTAAAGTATTACGTGGATTAGACGCGGTTCGTAAACGTCCTGGTATGTACATTGGGGATACCGATGATGGTACAGGTTTGCACCATATGGTATTTGAGGTGGTGGATAACGCGATTGATGAAGCACTAGCAGGTCACTGTGATGAAATTCTAGTGACGATTCATGAAGATGAATCTGTTAGCGTATCTGATAATGGTCGTGGTATTCCGACAGATATTCACCCTGAAGAAGGTGTATCTGCGGCAGAAGTGATTCTGACTATCCTGCATGCAGGTGGTAAATTTGATGACAACAGTTATAAAGTTTCTGGTGGTTTACACGGTGTCGGTGTTTCAGTTGTAAATGCCCTGTCTAAAAAATTGCATTTGACCATTCAACGTGCAGGTCAAATTCATGAGCAAGAATATTGCCATGGCGATCCTCAATATCCATTGAAGGTTGTGGGTGAGACAGATAAAACAGGAACAACTGTTCGTTTCTGGCCAAGTGAGCTTACTTTTAGTCAGACCATTTTTAGTGTGGATATCCTCGCACGTCGTTTAAGAGAGCTTTCTTTCTTGAATGCGGGTGTGCGTATCGTATTGCGTGATGAACGCGTTAATCTCGAAAATGTTTATGATTACGAAGGTGGTTTATCAGAATTCGTTAAATACATTAACGAAGGCAAAACACATCTCAATGAAATTTTTCACTTCACGACTGATGCTGACAATGGCATTGGTGTAGAAGTGGCATTGCAGTGGAATGATAGCTATCAAGAGAATGTTCGTTGCTTTACCAACAATATTCCACAGAAAGATGGTGGTACTCACTTAGCAGGTTTCCGTGCGGCTTTGACCCGTGGTTTAAATAGCTACATGGAAAATGAAAACTTACTCAAAAAAGAGAAAGTGGCTGTTTCAGGTGATGATGCTCGTGAAGGCTTGACTGCAATTATTTCAGTAAAGGTTCCTGATCCAAAATTCTCTTCTCAAACCAAAGAGAAGTTAGTTTCGAGTGAGGTTAAACCTGCTGTTGAACAAGCAATGAATAAAGAGTTTTCAGCTTATTTGCTTGAAAACCCTCAAGCAGCAAAATCAATCGCGGGCAAAATTATTGATGCGGCTCGAGCTCGTGATGCAGCTCGTCGAGCGCGTGAAATGACACGTCGTAAGAGCGCTTTAGATATTGCAGGTTTGCCAGGGAAATTAGCCGACTGTCAGGAAAAAGATCCAGCATTGTCTGAACTGTATCTAGTCGAGGGTGACTCTGCGGGCGGTAGTGCCAAGCAAGGTCGTAACCGTAAGATGCAGGCTATTTTGCCGTTGAAAGGTAAAATCCTGAACGTTGAACGAGCACGTTTTGACAAGATGATTTCAAGTCAGGAAGTCGGAACGCTGATCACAGCTTTAGGCTGTGGTATCGGTCGTGAAGAATACAACCCTGATAAATTACGTTATCACAAAATAATTATCATGACTGATGCGGACGTTGATGGTTCACACATTCGTACCTTGTTGTTGACTTTCTTCTTCCGTCAAATGCCAGAATTGGTAGAGCGTGGTCATATTTATATTGCTCAGCCACCTTTGTATAAATTAAAGAAAGGTAAGCAGGAGCAATACATCAAAGATAATGATGCATTAGAAACCTACCTTATTTCGAATGCGATTGATGAACTTGCTTTGCATATAAGTGCAGATTCACCTGCGATTACGGGTGAAGCTTTAGCTAAAGTTATTGCAGATTATCAAGTGTCGCAAAAAAGCTTGCAGCGTTTAACACTACGTTATCCTGCGAGTTTGTTAGATGGTCTGCTTGAACTAGAAGCTTTTAAAGCGGATCACAATCACGAGCGTGATTATGTGGAGTCTTGGGCAGAACAATTACGTGCTGCAATTGAGAAACTCCAACCAAGTTTACGTCCAGAGATTTCTTTAGAATCATTTGAACGTGAGAACTCACACGGCGAGAAATCAGCTCATTATTGGCCACGTGTCACCGTGTATGTACATAACTTGCCACATTCATATTTGCTTGACGCAGGATTGTTAAACTCTGCTGAGTATGCACGCTTACTGAAGAATGCGAAGAGCTGGTTTACGTTGCTCGAAACGGGCGCTTATTTGCAGAAGGGCGATCGTCGTATTCAGGTGAATAGTTTCCATCAAGTATGGCAGCATATTTTGCAAGATTCTCGTCGCGGCATGATGATCCAACGCTATAAAGGTTTGGGTGAGATGAATGCTGAGCAGCTTTGGGAAACCACGATGGATCCTGAAAACCGTCATATGCTCCAAGTGACGATTGATGATGCCATTGAAGCTGATCGTATGTTCTCTTGTTTAATGGGGGATGATGTTGAACCACGTCGTGCATTTATTGAAGAGAATGCCTTGAATGCAGATATTGATGCTTAAGCGCTAAAAAGGATATTTTCAATGAAAAAAGGATTTTGCTTAGCTACTTTATTTGCAAGTGTGTTGATGTTCAATCAAGGCGTATCTGCTCATCAACTTGAAACAGATATGCGAGTATTGGCTAAAAGTATGACGGCTTTTGCTCAAACTCAGGATTTAGCAGAAGCGAAGAAACAATTGATGCTTATGCGCAAAGCAGCTGTTGCATCAAAGGCTTCTTCACCGCATAAGCTTGAAGGTGTGTCTAAAGATGATGAACAGCTTAAAGCATATCAACATGGCTTAGATCTATTGTTAGCTCAAATTGATTCAGTCAATGCTTTGGTTGAAAAGGGGCAGCTCGAACAAGCCAAAGTACAGGCACTAGAGTTGGTTAAATTGCGCAATGAGTATCACCAACAATTTAAATGATACTTAGATTAACTTTAAGATCATAGGACTTACGCATTGACGGATTCAAAAAAGTATTAAAATAGTTTATAAAGTATCTGTGATCAGACGAACTAAACATGCTTCTACAGCAACTTGTACATTACCCATTTATAT
>NZ_JBPKBJ010000025.1:0-46884 GCF_051390655.1 Acinetobacter sp. P1(2025) | reverse complement strand
GATTCAATCAATAATTGAACCGCTCTATCTCTGATTTCAGGGGTGTATTTTACTTTTTTCATCGGGACATTCTCTCAAGAAAAGTGGTCTCCGACAAACCCGGTACGGTTCATCAGGTGTTTGCTGAGCAGTCCCATCGAATAGCCAACCGAGCTAATCGATTTCAAGGGATAGGCATTGGCACTGGCAAAGGCTTCTTTGAAGTAGATACCTTGATCGGTTAAGCACAAGCCATTTTTTCCCTGTCCAAAGACGGTTTCATCCACCAAGACCAAGACTTCTTCAGCTTGAGTTTGTGCAGGTAAATAACTCATCGCACCCAGAATCTTATTCATGGGAATCTGTGGAGCGACATAAATGTTTGGGTCAGCTTGTAGTAAAGCCAACTGAGCAAACTGTTGTTTAAACTGATTAAAGTCCATCATCGATTTTTCACTCTTGTTCCCATGAAGGCCTGATCAAAATATAAATTTCAGTAATTGAAACGGCCACATGATGGCGCGTCCCAAAAGGTAGGCTGCGATTGGTCCACTGTCTTCAATCCGCCAAAGCAGATAAAACCAATACAGCACCGCAATACTGAGATAAGAGATCACTATTTCTTTATTCATGTTTTTTTCTTCGCTTTATCTTTGTTTTAACTATTCATTCGGCGCGATCAGTTGCCAACCAATATCAGAGTCGAAGGGTCGTAGATAGACGGTTTGCTCTTGGATAAACGATTGCTTATATTCATCGTCAAAGCGTTCAACATGCACTTGGCAACTGTAAAGGTCATATTTGGAGCTGGTGCCTGTCTGCCCTGCAAATAAATTACCGACTTGGCATTGTTGTAACTTGATCTGTATCACCGAGTGATCTTGGGCATGCAATAACTGAAGTATGGCATTCGCTTTAGGAATTTCCCGCGCTGCATCTTGTACTCCACAACCCGTTAAACTCCCCAGTAATAACAAGCTGCTGACGACTCCAGTGCTGATACGAGACTTGAGTTGAAATGGTTTGAACATTTTATAGTGCTCCCTCAGTTTCACTCGATGCAGCCTCTAAACTCAGTTGAGTGAGTTCTTCATCTGTTGGTGGTCTAGATTCCAAGATGGGTTCTGGGATTTGTTGCTCAGGGTCTCGGTAGTTTTTTAAGCCAAATTGAAACGGTAGTTTTTGTTGAAGTGGATATGGCTGTTTGGAATTGAGGCTTTGATTGGATTCATCTGCAATTAATGGACGGGTGCTTAAATACAGTTGTGAGGGATTGATGGTAGCTAAGCGTAGGTAGCGGTCATCATTGTTGTTGTGTTGATAGAGGATGACTTGATCGATGCGGAGTTGTCCTTGTTGCACACTGAAGATAAAGCCCAGATAGTTTCGTTTATCTCGTTCATCTCTCAAATTGCCGAGTATGATTTCGGCATCCTTCACTGAGGCACTAAAGATCAGGTTTAAGGTCGAGACCACTGAGGAATAATAATCCGCTGTGGTGGTGGATGAGGCTTGGATGTGCATCACTTGACGATCTACATCATATTGCGCTGAATCTTCCGCTGTGGGACTCAGTACATTGATTGGGATCGGTGCAGCCAAGTAATTTAAAGCATCTTCGAGTCGCCCTAAGTCGACGTTGACCTGAGCCGTGAGTTTTTTATGTTTAGCATTTTCAGCGTGTAGGCGTTGTTGGTACTGCTCCGCGGTTTCAAACTCACCTTTGCCTTGCCCTTCAACAGGAGTTTTAAGAAAACGAGCATGGTTAATCACGAGATCATTCGCACTGGCAAACAGGTCATTGTTTAGAAATTCCTGTAAGGATTGCTGTCCTGGTTTTTCTACTCCCAGCACCAAGATTTGATTTGCTTTGAGTTGCAGTTTGTCCCGGAACTGTTGCAGCGCAGATCGATTGCCTTCTTGAGCATGCAGATAATCACGGAAACCTGAAACATCAGCTTCGGCTAGTTGTTGATTTAAAAATGGTTGTATTAATTTGGCCTCGACCAGAACAGGTCGATGTGTTGGTTCAAGTCGTTGGCTGAGTGCTGCATTTTCGTCAGGGCGTAAAACTTCAGTGGAAGCATTTTTATTTCCACAGCCGATCAGTAAAAATGATCCGAGCACACAGACAAACAGAGGATGGAGATCCTTCATTTGTTTACCCCAGATAAAATTATTGTTTTATGTATGCTGCTATTGGTTTAGTGATGACAAAGCCATACACAGCACTGGGGTTTAGAGAAGAACGGGAAGTTAAGAATTTGTAGACGCATGGGCGACTCCTTTGTTTATTAAAGAAGTTCTACCGTATCACTGCTAAATGATGGTGGCAGAACGAATGGGGGTTAGCAGACTGGTAAACAAAGAAACCAGCACACCCGAAGGTGTCCCCCAAACGCCTGCCATAGAGAATGGGGGACGAACGGGTCCACAGCACATAAAAGAGAACTTTTATCTACTGTCTTTGTTTATAGGGTCTGCTAAAACCCGCTGACAATGTAGGCCAGCATCGAAAGGATAGCCCCCACTCTGTCTGCCGTCAAGCAGACAAAGTTGAGCGAATTGATTGATGTTGAATTCGTATACAGAAATTATCACGTCAGGTTATGAGTTAGATTTTCAACAGCAAATACGGTTCTATTCTGCGTATTTTTTATTCCAGCCCACATATCCTTTGCTATTTTTCCACACAAAAAACCATTTCTATATTCAAGTTTTATAAAACAGAAAAATATTATAAAATTTAATAAGTAATGATAACTTGTACAAGTTTTTTAAGGAAAAATCATGGCATGGAAACAATTAAAAGAGCAGCCACCTGAATGGATTGATTTGCCTAAAGAAGGCAAGTCTGAATTAAGGACTAAGAAAGACATAAATGCTGATAATAGGAATGCAAAAAAATTAATTGCGTGGAACTTTGAGTTAGCAAAAAAATTCAAATATCCCTTGAATACGAAAGATCCTGTAGTCAACCAACTGCTGAAGCAAATTCAGTCTGGGCAATATAAAGAAATCAATATACAAACCTCACTCCTAGAAGATGGTAAACTTCAGCCTACAATTTTTCATTTTACAAGGGGCAGCATAATACCTGAGGCTTGGTTGAAATCTGTAGTTCAGGAATTTAATCCAACTGATGTTCTGATTTTAAGGAAATGCCAACCACCATCACATAGCCTTATTCAGCTTAAAAGTGCCATTGTCATTATTTTTAGCGTTATCATAGAACACTTTATTGGAGAAGAATTTCAAAGCAGCTTAAATATTGGAGAGGCCTTAAAACTCACTTTAAAAGAAATAGAGAGGAATCCAAGCCCAAATCAGCAAAAAGAAATTGGGGTCTTTGCTGGGCTAATAGAAGTTTCAGAACTATTTGAAGATTATTGTGCCTTACCACAAGTCAATAACGTAAGCTTGCAGGAGTTTTTTAATGAATTAGACATCATTAAGGCATCAGCTAAAATTAAAGAGTTTGAAGAGTTAGATAAATTTGAAAAAAAATATCCACCACAAACTCCACTCCACAATCGAATAAGATACATGTTAGGATTATTTCAAATAATAATTAATCAAGCGATTGATATAGGATTATTAGACAAGTTTAAAGTATCAACAACCCAAGGAAATCAAAATATTTCTATCGCAACCAAGCATCATTTATTAAATGAAAAAAAACTGCTCAGTCGACTCAATGGTGATGAACGTAGTCAACGTGCCAATCAGGGCAAGACACAAATTACCGAACGTATAAAGCAGAAGATCAATGAACTACTTAAGGCCCATTCCAACGAAAAATACAAAAGTATCAATGAAGCCGCAGAAACATTCAGGGTATTGCTTACGGAGAAAATAACGCAGATTATTCATGATGATCAGCAATCCTATCAGCACAATTTTCGATATGGCGAAGATCATTATTTTGAATTGATTAAGAGTATCATCAAAGCAGATGATGAGTTGAAATCACAATATAATCGTAAATCATTAAAAAATAATAAATAATTAAAAAAAATATTTTCTAGGAGAGTTCTCAATTAATTTTTGCTAGGACAGTACATTTACCACAAGCCCAAGCTAATGCATGTGACAGGTGCAATTAGCAGTTTGGGTGACACAAAAATTTCTTCAATTCGTATTGATTAAAAGTTGGTAATTATGTACATCCGAATCACCCCCAATTCACAGCAAAAACACCTTCCGCAAGGGATGTTTTTAGCTCAATCACAGCTAGAAAAATTCAGGATAATACTATTAATTACAATAGTTTACTCACAGCATGGCAAGGTATTTATATTCCATAAAACCTGCATTCTCGCTTTGATTCTGGACTTGATACATTTATTTCTTTCGAACATAAATGTTTGTTCTTATATTCAAAAATGTCACATGTCTGCTTTATTAGAACAGAAAAAGGTGTACTCATGAATAAGAAGCTAAGAAAAGTAGATGCTCGACTTGCAAAAATTTCCCAAAAAGCACCCAAACCTAAACTAGTAGAGGTTGTTTTAAGTAATTACGCCAGTAATAATTTAAATCGATCTGAAGCAAAAAAAATAAGCTATGAAAGCTTAGATGAAAGAGAAATCTTGTCATTAATTTCTCTCCCAGCGTATGAGCTAAGACCTTCATCTTCACTCGAAAAAAGTTTGATATACAGAGAACATCGCATTAAGAGGATGCTGAATATAACTTACTTCGTGAGAGAGTGTCTCAAAGTAAAACAGGTTAGCAGCCACTATCAAGTCAGTTGATAAGTTTAATGGTTTCTTTACATACCCTGATTGGTTTCGTCCTTTTATTCATATTTTTGATGAACTAATAGATACAAATAGAAGGCTACTTGAAGACTTTCAGGTTTGTGAAGAAATCTCATGCTTCTTTGAAGCATTAGACTTGTTGGATAGCGATATTAATTTGTTCGGCCTCTTTGAACAGAAGAAGCAAAATCTGCACTATCTTCAAGTGAGAACCAACTTATTAAATCGTTTTTTTCAACTGATACGTGAGTGTATGAATAGTAACGAGGTCAAAATCGCTATTCAAAAGCGTACCCAAAAGTGTGCTGCTCAATTAAAAGGTTGTCGTAAACTGATAGATGCTTGCTTTGAGCGACATTCAAAGCTCTTAGTGTTACGAATTGACTTTGGATTCAAAGTTCCAGATGAGATTTGGCAAAGTAACTATCACTTTAAAGACCTTAAGCATGAGTTTCACTCTAGAGATAATCTGAAATTGTTAAAGAACTTGCTGAAACAATTCATGAATAACCGTAGGCATAATTCAATTTTGAATAAGATCTTCGCTTACATAATTAAATTTGAACACGGTATCAAGAAAGGGTTTCATGCACACGCGATACTCTTTCTGAATGGTAATGAATGTATGAAAGATGGTTACTACGCAAATCAGATTACAGAATATTGGAATAAGCTCACGCACGGTAATGGCTGCACCTATAACTGCAATAAAGCAAAACACAAATACAAAAGATTAGGTATCGGTATGATTAATCACCTTGATCGTGAAAAGCGTATAGTTTTAGACAAATGTCTTCAATATCTGTGTAAAGCAGATCAATCATTCATATTCAGAGCACTAGATTCCACTGAATATAGAGCCATCCAGAAAAGCCAAAAACCCAAAAAAATTAGCAATGCTGGTCGCCCCCGCAGAGCATCAATTTCATCGTCTGTAATTAAAAAAAGCGGAGGTAAATAATATGTTTAAGAAAAATGATACTCTTCTGCTACAGCGTACATATATCAGTAATTTAGCAAGAATCGCCCAACCTCACATCAGCCCAGTAACACTCGGGCAAGTGAGTGTTGAATTATCAAGTGTCCATTTGCCTAGTCTAGCTAGTTCTGAAAATGGCTATCAGAATATTAAAGCTTTGTCTCAAAATATTGACAAGCTTATAAAATCCTTGCACATGGCACATCATTTACCTTGGGTGAATGGGAGCATGAACTTAATGCTACACCCAAAACTATTCCTATGCATTGAATTAGCAAAGCGATATGGATTAGTTGAACAAAATCTTTTTTACGGAACTGATCCAATAAAGGTTTCTTGGTTCATTCGTGAATATCAGGATTCTCAGCATACTCATTATTTCAATGAGTTGAAAAAGACTTGGGAACATACTCTAAAGTTGAGTGAACAAGAACTTAGTCACTCTCTAAAATTAGTTAATAAAGTAGCAAATGGGTTTGCACTTCATGAGTTCATATCCATAATCGATTCATCCCCAATTAACTCCCTTCATTTAAATGAGTTTATTGAGGATGTAAAGAATGGATTCATAGTTAATATGAAGGAAGACGAATTACTGGCGATTTTCCTGAAAAAAGAGCCTCTTCCCAATAGACAGATGAGATTACGTTTTATCATTTTGTTAAAACGTGATTTCTTGGACAGCCCTGCACATCTGACCGACTTAAGTTCTTTTGAAAAGATTAAATTATCTGTTGAACAAACACACAGCTACCAAATCCTCTATGATCCATCTCTGTTGAATGGCTATATGCAGAGTAATCTTTTTCATAAAAAAACTCAGTCATTTAAAGAACAGATAAAGCAGCTCAGAGTCTACCTTACGGGGACTGATGCTCTATACAGGATTGGATGCGTAGAACCAACATTTAGTGTTTTGTATACGAAAGTCAACTCTTAATGATTGAGAGGTATTTTTGATGGGTGCGTTCCAGTTAAATACTACTGATTACCTATTCATGAAATATCGATCTATGACTGTCGAATTAATGATAATAGTACAAGACTATTATCCTCATTTAAGTAAGGCAGAAGCACTGAGAAAAGCAAATAATCAAGAATTTCCTTTCTCAGTTTTTAAAATAGATTCAAGCAAACGTGCACCATTTCTGGTACACATTAAAGACTTGGCTGATATCCTTGATAAAAAATATTCAGAAGCTGCTAATGATTTTGCTACGTTTCATCGATGAGGCGTAGTACCTCCTCTAACTGTATAACATCCCTTCTCGCCTTCACTGACACATAACGCTGTAAACTGCTCCAAGAGTCATGCAAACTCACTTTCTGAATCTCAGGAATAGTAAAACTCTGTTCTGCTAAGCGTGTACAACCTTCATGTCTCAAATCATGAAAGCGTAGATCATCAATACCCAACATTTTACAAGCTTCTCTGAACTCTTTGCCTAAGCTTTTAGGATTCAATGGCAGCAATAAGTTTTCATCATGCCCAAGCTTCAACATCCGTTCACGAACTTCTGACTGCTTTAATCTTTTTATCATTTCCTTACAAGGATCAAGAACATCAAATGATTTATGATTACCTTTAGAGCCATTTGGATTTTTTAGATCATGCACTTTCCATGTTGAGTGATGTGAATCATAATCTCGAAGAAATAATCGTGTTAATTCAGCTTCACGTCTGCATGAGAAAATTGCAAACCACATAATCAAATGCATTGGGTATTTAGAGCCATAACGATTTAGCTTCCATCGTTCTGCAAAATACTTCGTCAATGCAATCAATTCATCTCTCGAAGGCAGTCGGTCTCTTTTTTGACTGGAGGATATTTGACGTGTTTTTCTTAACTGAGCAGTAGCCTTATCAAAGCTATTTAAATCAATATCCATTTCCCACATAACAGCAGCATGAGAAAGAACACCTCTGATATGTAAAAGCTCATGTTGCAGTGTACTAGTCGCAATAGGTTCAAGATCGAGGTACGGAATTCCACCCTTCCTTAAAGCCACATGCTCGGCCAAATGTACTGATTTTATTTTTGTGATAATATTGCGCGCAATTGGTAGCTTCTTAATTAAGAGCAGAGAATAGCGTTTCGTCCTTCCGTACTCGCTCCCGACTTCATCCAAATATTTATCTATGGCATCTGATAAGGTCAGATCAATCAACTTTTCTTTGCCAAGCAAAATATCAGGATTTTCTTGAATTTCGACTTCTCGTTTCTTAATCCAGTTTTCAGCTAATTTCTTTGAGTGAAATGTTTTACTTTCAGAAAAAGCAGGAAAGCCCTTTCGAGTGATTCGAATCGCAGCACGATAGTTAACTTTGCCATCTGCACCTTTCCTTGCTGTAATTGACCCCATAATTTACACCAAAAGCTATTTTTTCTATTATGGTGTAAAATTTGGTGTAAATGCAAACGGATTCACCCATCTAAACACAGGTTCAAACAGATTCTCGCAGGTTGCAGAATATAGATTAAAGGTATGATTTTTAATGACTATTAACAAAAACATTGAAAACACTCAATCTCCGAGAATCAGTGTTGCCCCGATGATGGATTGGACAACAAAAGATTATCGTTTCTTTGCTCGTTTATTTAATCCAAATGTAGTGCTTTACACTGAGATGGTGACTACAGGTGCAATTATTTATGGCGGTGCAAATCGTCATTTGGATTTTAATCAGCAAGAACACCCAATCGTGTTACAGCTGGGTGGTTCAAATCCACAGGAGCTAGCAACTTGCACTAAAATGGCTGAAGATTGGGGATATAACGAAGTCAATCTAAATGTCGGCTGTCCGAGTGATCGTGTTCAAAATAATAAAATTGGTGCCTGTCTAATGGCAGAACCAAATCTAGTTGCAGAATGCATTCACAGTATGCAAAAAGCCGTCTCAATTCCTGTCACGGTAAAACATCGTATTGGAATTGATGATATGCAGTCTTATGAAGAAATGCTGCACTTCGTCGATACTGTAGCAGCTACAGGATGTACGCATTTTATCGTGCATGCACGCATTGCGATCTTGCAAGGTTTGTCACCCAAAGAAAATCGTGAAGTTCCGCCTCTGCGTTACGAGGACGTGTATCGTCTCAAGCTAGAACGCCCGCACCTCACTATTGAAATCAATGGTGGCATCAAAACTTTTGAAGAAACCAAACAACACTTACAACATGTTGATGGTGTAATGATTGGTCGCGAGGCATATCACAACCCTTATTTACTGGCTGAGTTGGGACAACTTTGGAATTTGGATGCACCCGATCGTTTTGACATCATGCAACAAATGATGCCTTATATTCATCAACGTGTTGCTGAAGGTGCTCCCCTTTCTATTATCACTCGCCATATTCTAGGATTATTTCAAAATCTTCCTGGTGCGCGTAAGTGGCGCCAATCCCTCAGTGGTGGTAATGCAAAGACCATAGCTGATATCGAAAATGCGATTCAAAATATTCAAGCAGCAATGCAAAGAACTGAAGATTATCTTCGAGAGCATCAACTTTGATTGATGCTCAAAAAATGCCAACTTCATCACATTAAGAAATATCATTTTACAAATATTAAAATTTAAATTTTCGCTTTTATAAACTACTTAAAATTAAGAAAATCTTCATTAAGTTTTTTCCGTAAGTTCATTATCAACAGCTTAAATTGTTATATTATTACATTACATTTTAGTCTTTTTGAGATTTATCGCTTACTATGTGCCGCGTACAGATTCTGGCACACGTTCAGTTGTTTTGAAAATGCGGTAGAGATTTACAATGATTTATGATGTTCCCTCAGTTGACCACAGCATGATGCACCCACCTGCACAACAGTTGGTCATCCCTTATCGAGAAATGCCAAAACCAGCATCAATACACACAATTGATGTCGACAAATTTTCTCAAAAGCTCACCAAACGAGCATCTTATCGAAGTTCATCTCAATGTGCTAAATTCGTTAGAATTGCATTGCAATCCGCAGGAGCTAAAATTGTTCAGCATCCTGTAGCAGCATCGGATTGGGGACGTACTCTTCAACAAATTGGCTATCAAAAAATCAAACCAGAGTTTAACAACCCGCAACCTGGCGATATCTATATTATCCATCGCACTAAAAAACATCGTTATGGACATATTGCAGGCTTTACAGGTTCACAATGGGTCTCAGACTTCAAGCAAACCAGTTATGATGTTTATAAAGACCCTAACGTGACTTATAGCTATTACCGTTTAGCACCGCAATACCCGCAAGTTTAAATTTTAGGGCTTTCCTAAGCCCTCATCTTATCGAGTTTTTTCAGTACTTCAGCCACAGCAACCATTGCAAAACTCGATGTTACTACAACCGCCGAACCATAACCGCCACAGCGCAGTCCTGAGCCTGGATTAAACAAAGCACCGCTTTGTCCAGGCGCAAGATGAGGGCTCTGCCCGAGTGACGTAGGACAGACATCAGCACTTGAAAACGGATTGTCAATAGAATAGACGCAAGTTATTCCAAATTTTTCTTTTGGCTTTTTGCAAATACCTTTTGAACGAAGTTGAGCACGTAACTTAGCAAGCATTGGATCTTGTTCTGTTTTCGATAAGTCTGCAACGCGTATTTTAAGTGGATCAAGCTTACCACCAGCTCCACCAGACACGATTAACGGAATCTTGTTAAAACGACAATGTAGCATTAACGCCAGCTTGGCTTTGACATCATCAATACAATCTAAAATGATATCAGGAACGGGATCTAGAACTTCTTTGACATTCTCAGGTGTCAAATAGTCATCAATTACATTCACTTTAATACGTGGATTGATCTGTCTGCAACGCTCTGCCATGACTTCAATTTTTTCTTGTCCTAAAGTAGAAGTCATCGCAGGCAATTGACGATTGATATTTGATGCAGCAACGACATCCATATCCACTAAAGTTAGCTCACCAATTCCTGAACGAGCGAGAGCTTCCACTGCCCAACTGCCTACACCACCTATACCAATCACCATGATATGACTAGTTTCATAATGACTAAATGAACTTTCTCCATAAATTTTAGCCACACCAGCGAAACGGCGGTCATATTCATCATTTTGGAGATCAGTCATCGTAAAAAATTCTACAGCTAAGAGTTAAGCAGCTATTTTAGCGTGTTTATCCAAATTTAGGCTACATTGATGATACTTGTGCATGCTGTCGACGACTCAAACCAATCAAGACTAAAAGCACAACAAAGGTGAGTGAAAGCGCCAATAAATTTGCATTATTCCATCCCAGACTAGTGAGGATTGGTGCAGGTAAAAAAGCACCTAAAGTGGCGAATAATGCAATCACCGTTTCATTGATTCCTTGAACACGATGCTTTTGTTGTTCTTCCAATCCAGCCAATAATGTCGAAGCACCAGAATAAGCAAAGTTCCATCCCACACCTAAAACAATCAAAGCGATATTAATAAAGATACCTGCTTGTCCCATCATCGGTATAAATGCAGACAACATTAATAAAATAAAACCCGTATAAATAATCGTATGGGTTCCCCAACGTTGAATTAGCTTTGACACAAAGAATGATGGGACAAACATTGCCAAAACATGCAACTGGATTGAAATTGATGCGTAATGAAAAGAGTGATGCTCTTTTAAATGCAAAGACGACATAATCATCATCACATTCATAATATAGTATGCAAATGCTCCACTAATAATCGCAGCAACAACCAGATGCTTTGACATTTTTACTCGATTCAGCGATTCAACCTTTGGCTGTGGAGTTTGTTGTAATTTGTGTTTTGAATGCCATATATACAAAATCGGCGATAACAACAAAGCCAATCCGCAGAAGATCAAATAAATTGCTGTGAAATCTGGCAATCCCTTCACTTTCTGAAATTGAATGGCTAATACAGGTGCTATTACAGCTGCCACTACACCACCTGAAATCACCAATGCAGTCGCTTTGGGGATTAATTCAGATGACAAACGATCAGATGCTGCGAAACGATAAAAACTCGCTGTAGATAGAAAAAGCCCAAGCGAAAAATGTGTAAGACACAGCAGCCAAAAATCTTGTTTTAATAAAGCTTGATATCCCCAAAAACCAGCCGCAAATAAGCAGAGTACACCAAATTGAAATACCACATGGCGCCCCCATCGTTTCATCAGAAATGAAAAAACAAAGGTTGTTAATAGCATCGCCAAAAATTGCAAACCATATGGAACTGTCGCTAAAGCCTGCGTAGGTGCAAGCTTTAAACCGACGATAGCAGAAACCGTAACCGACAATACTGCGGCAATTAGATTGAATGCTTGTGCAATGAGTAGGTAATACACATATTTAGGTAACTGATTCAACGCTATCGTTCCATGAGATTTAACTCAGATACCATACTGCTAAAACATTTAAACTTAAATAAAAAGATGAAAACCTAATTTTCATCTTTTTATTGATTCATAATCCATTTGAAATTAAGCAGCAATTAAATTTCGAAGCACGTAATGCAAAATACCACCTGCTTTGAAATACTCCACTTCATTTAAGGTATCAATACGACATAACACTTTAAATTGGTCTTGGCTACCATCTTCGCACATCACACTCACATCTAAAGTTTGATGGGGTTGAATATCATCAGATAAACCATGAATAGAAATTACTTCACGTCCCGTCAGATATAGAGTTTGACGAGTCTGCCCATCAACAAACTGTAACGGCAACACCCCCATACCAACTAAATTCGAACGATGGATACGCTCAAAACTTTCGGCTATCACCGCTTTAATCCCAAGAAGATTAGTTCCTTTTGCAGCCCAATCACGAGATGAACCTGTACCGTACTCTTTACCTGCAATAATCACTAATGGCGTTTTATCCTGCTGATAACGCATCGATGCATCATAAATTGCCAATTTCTCATTGCTTGGGATATAAATCGTATTTCCACCTTCCTCACCACCGAGCATTTCATTTTTGATACGGATATTGGCAAATGTACCTCGCATCATCACTTCATGATTACCGCGTCGTGAACCATAAGAGTTAAAGTCTTTTGCATCTACGCCCTGCTCTTGCAAATAGCGTCCAGCTGGACTGTCTTTTTTAATATTCCCCGCTGGTGATATGTGATCAGTCGTCACCGAATCGCCAAGTACAGCCAAAATCCGTGCTTGCTCAATATTGGTAATTTCTGGTGGAGCTTGGCTAATCGTTTCAAAGAATGGTGGATGGCGAATATAAGTCGAGTCACTTTGCCATGCATAGGTTTGACTTTGTGGAATTTGAATCGCCTGCCATGTTTCATCTCCATCAAATACTGCTGCATATTCTTTATGGAACATGTCAGTGTTTACTTTTTGCAGCACCTGATCAATTTCTGCCTGACTTGGCCAAATGTCTTTTAAGTAAATATCTTCGCCATTGCTACCTTGCCCAATTGGTTGAGTGGTGAGATCAGTACGGATATTTCCTGCTAAACCATAAGCAACAACCAAAGGTGGTGATGCAAGCCAATTGGTTTTGACTAAAGGATGTACCCGCCCTTCAAAATTTCGATTACCAGAAAGTACAGAAGCGACATTTAAATCCTGACATTGAATGGCCTCCTCAACAGCTTCAGGCAATGGCCCAGAGTTCCCAATACATGTGGTGCAGCCATAACCCACTAGATTATAGCCAAGCTGATCCAAGTACGGCGTTAAACCAGCAGCAGCTAAATAATCGGTGACAACTTTAGAACCGGGTGCAAGTGAGCTTTTTACCCATGGTTTACGCTGTAAGCCTTTTTCTACAGCATTCTTTGCTAATAAACCTGCGGCAAGCATCACGCTTGGATTGGATGTATTGGTACAAGAAGTAATTGCAGAAATCACCACATCACCATGATTTAACTGAAAGCTTTGACCATCCAATGTGCAAGTTGGACTGTCATGAGGGAGATTGGCTTGTTTAGCTGCAACCGCAGTTCCACCACCGCCTTCATTTTCTAAGTTTTCTTTTGCTTCTTTGGCAGGCTTTAATGTGAGCTCCATCAGCGCATTAAAGGTTTTTGGAACATCTGAAAGTAAAACTCGATCTTGAGGTCGTTTCGGACCCGCTAAACTCGCTTGCACCGTACTCATATCGAGACTTAAGGTATCTGTAAAAATCGGTTCATCACCTGCATTTCTCCATAAACCTTGTTCTTTGCTATAAGCTTCAACCAAGTCAATACGATCTTGTTGACGACCTGTCAGTGCCAAATATCCGAGTGTGACCTCGTCTACTGGAAAGAAACCACAAGTTGCACCATATTCAGGTGCCATATTGGCAATCGTCGCTCGGTCAGCTAAAGGTAAATCAGCTAGACCATCTCCATAAAACTCAACAAACTTCCCAACGACGCCCTTTTGACGCAACATTTGAGTAATGGTCAGCACTAAATCTGTAGCAGTGATTCCTTCATTTAGCTTGCCAGTCAATTTAAATCCAATCACTTCAGGAATTAACATTGACACGGGTTGTCCTAACATTGCAGCTTCAGCTTCAATACCACCTACACCCCATCCCAAAACACCTAAGCCATTAATCATCGTGGTATGAGAGTCTGTTCCAACCAAGGTATCAGGAAAGGCAAATGTCTCACCATCATCGTCGCCTAACCAAACCGCTTGAGCCAAATACTCCAAATTGACTTGGTGACAAATACCTGTACCCGGTGGGACGACGCTGAAATTGTTAAATGCAGATTGCCCCCAACGGAGGAATTGATAACGCTCACCGTTGCGCTGCATCTCGATTTCAACATTTTCCGCAAAGGCATTTTCATCTGCAAAATGATCGACCATCACGGAGTGGTCAATTACCAAATCCACAGGAGATAAAGGATTAATTCGATTTGGATCACCGCCCGCTTGTGCCATCGCAGCTCGCATCGCGGCTAAGTCAACCACAGCAGGTACGCCTGTAAAATCTTGCATCAGTACACGCGCTGGACGATATTGAATTTCTTGCTCTGAAGATTTCGTTTTTTGCCAATCTACTAGAGCTTGTATATGCTCTACTTTTACACTTTTTTGATCTTCAAATCGCAATAAATTTTCCAGTAAAACCTTGAGAGATTTCGGTAATCTATCGATGTTACCAAGCGTTTGAGCGGCATTAGGCAAACTAAAAATTTGATAAGATTTGGATGCGACAGTTAAGGTTTTTAATGCATTAAAACTATTGATTTTGCTATATCTGGCCATTAGGTTACCCTCCCAGCATTGGCGAGTTTGATTATTATCAAGTTGTCTATTTAATGTACCCTTGTTTTAAAATGCTTATGTTCCCTTTTAGTTATCTTATGATTGGGAATGCTTTCTTATTCTTCTAAAAATCCAGATGTAGAGCGACCAAAGAGTTTTTCCACAATTGTTGTGCCAGTGTTTCTGTCGATAGTCCAAGCGTTTGTGCCAAACTCTCTAACACATAAGGCAAATTCACAGGTGTGTTTCGAGTACGCTGTTCTGTAGAGGTTTGACAGCATAGTGGTGTCATATCTGGACAATCGGTTTCAATCACCAAATGTTCGGCACCTATCGCCTGCACAACTTGATGTAATTTTTTTGCATTCGGATTAGTAATTTGCCCAGTTATACCAATTTTAAAACCGAGTTTGATCAGCGCTTTGGCTTCCTCAACGCCACCACTAAAAGCATGGGCTATACCACCAAATTTGAATTTTTGTGCTTTTAAAATAGCTAGGCTTTCCGCGTGGGCTTTGCGGATATGCAATAACACTGGTTTTTGATACCGAGTTGCCAACTCAAGTTGAGCATTAAAATAGTCTTGTTGCTTGGCAAACAATTCAGGTTCTTTATGTTCTTTTAAAAAAGTATCTAAACCAATTTCCCCGACTGCAACACTGTCATATTGTTGTAAGACCTGTTCGAGTCGATGTAGATGGGATGACTGATGCTGTTCAATATAAAATGGATGTAAGCCTGGAGCTAAATAGGATTGCGGGACATTTTCCCACGCTTTTAATTGTTGGTGAGTTTGAATAAGTTCATCAAACCGAGATTCAATAAAACCAATCAGTACTAAAGCTTCGACCCCAACCTGTTTTGCCTGAATAGCCAGTTGTTGCCGATCATGATCAAAATCGGCAACATCAAAATGGGTATGAGTATCGAAAAGTTGCATTAAGACGTACTTTTGTCCGTTGCTACGACAGTAGAAGCAGCTGGCATCTCAACTTTTGGCAAATACTCAGGTTTCAATACACCCTGTAATTGATCAAAAGGAATCACCAAACGTGGCAGCCCGACCACATAAGGACCAATTTCATATTCTCCATATTGCAAGATCAAACCTTGCTCACCCAAAAAGTAATTGTCTGTTACTTGGAATGGCCATGCCTGTTCATATTCATCAGCTGTATTGGCAAGTTTTGAATCAATCACCCATGTTTTAAACGCTTCATGTGCAAGCTTATCAAGTTTTGCTTTTTGCTTAGGTAGAAGCAAATCATTGAGCTGAACTTGTTTTTGGTTTTTCAAATCAAAATTATAGTAACGTTGAGCCGTAGAACCATGTGCACCACCCAAGTAACTACTACTGTTCAAAACTACAGTTGCCAATGTGCCTTTGGACTGCAAAATCTTAGGTTTAATCATCAAACTAATTTGATGACTACTACTTAATGCTTTCAATTCTTCATCGATTTTAATAAAAGCATTTGCATATTGCTGAGCTTGAACATCTAAATGATTGGTTTGCTCACTGCCTTGCGCTGTAGATGAAGCCTGATCTGCATCAACGATTTCTAACATTTTGCTGAGTTGATCTAAAATTTCTTGATCAAGTAATTGGTCTATAAATGGAAAATTACTTTGCAGGCGTTCAACCGTAAAATCTGGACATGTGTTGCCGTTACATTCAGGCAAAGTCACCGCTAGTTTTACCGTTTCACCACGTAGAACAGGCTCTGAGGTCTGATTCACAACTGGATCTTGTGGCTTATCTTCTGGCTCTTTAGGTTCTGATTTTGGTTGACATGCTGCAAGCAAAACAGCACATGCAAGAATGCTATATTGAAAAACTTTTTTCATCTAAAACCTACAAGCATTGTTATGACACAAGAGAATTTAAATGCTATCGAACTTATGCCAAATTCGCCATAAGTACATGCAATTTCTATACGAAAATCAGTGCTGAGTATTTAACAACTGCTAAAACATTTGCTGATATATTTCAGGCTGTAACATCTGTTTACTTTGTTCTGTCGTTAAATAAATATCAAGCTGTGGCGCATCTTTACTGATTTGATTCGCTCGATAATGCAAACCAATCCCCTCGCCATCAAAGAACCAATCTGATTGACCCCAGTATAATTTTTTAGGGATTTGTTTTTTAACTTCATCCGACTGCTTTTCAATCCATTTTTGATAATGAGTTTGAACGATTTCATTCATCGCATTCTGCTGATTTTTTTGAATCACATCGAGGACGGTTAAATTCTTCTGCAACTTACGATCAGCGACAAAAAAGTAATAACGATCTTTGACCGAAATATCTTCCTGTTTAGTATCTACCCCAATCTGTAGCAGTACATATTGATTACGTTGCGAAGCAATACGCGTATTCATGCGCAATTCATAGGCTTTATTTTTAGAATATTTTTCCTGCCACTCATCTGACTTTTTAACATAGGCATTAATCGCCTGCTGCAATGTCAAATTCTGATTTTGTTCAATTTGTTGCTGGATGACGTTGGCTTGATTTTTTGCAATCCATGTATTTAGCCATTCATCTTGCGTTTTTATCGTTTGAATATCGAGATCAATACAATTCTTCTTTTCACAAAAAGGCAATGCATACTCAGCCTTTGCTTCCTTCATATTTAAATAAGGTAAAACTTCTGCTTTTTCTAAATTTGTAGTTTGTTGTTCAGTCTTGTCTGCTGATTCAGCTTCATTCTTTTTGGGTTGATCACATGCTGTTAAAGCCATCACACTAACAATCAAACTAGCGCCAAGAAATGGTTTTAAAATATTCATATCGTTCATCCCTTTATTTTTTTAATTCCTCCCTTTTTAAAGAGAGAAGTATCACAAACTCAAATCTATAAGACTTGTGACAAAGTCCCTCTTATCGAAAGAGGGACTTAGAAAGGCTTTTAGTGTTCACGTGTGTTACGGAACTGGATATCAGGCCAACGCTCTTGCATTAACTGTAAATTAACACGGCTTGGTGCAAGATAAGTTAAATGACCACCACCATCAACTGACAATTGATCATGCGCTTTTTTCTTAAATTCATTGAGAATCTTTTCATCATCACAATGAATCCAACGCACGGTATGAACACTTACAGGCTCATAAATACAGTCAACTTTATATTCTTCTTTCAATCGGTATGCGACCACATCAAACTGTAGCACCCCAACTGCACCAACAATCAGATCGTTACTGATTTGTGGCATGAACACCTGAGTCGCCCCTTCTTCAGACAACTCTTTCAAACCTTTCTGCAATTGCTTAGATTTTAAAGGATCACGTAAACGAACACGGCGGAACATTTCTGGTGCAAAGTGTGGAATACCCGTGAAATGAAGTTTTTCACCGCTGGTAAAGGTATCACCGATCTGGATGGTACCGTGGTTATGCAAACCGATAATATCACCAGGCCAAGCTTCTTCAAGATGCTCGCGCTCACCTGCAAGGAAGGTTAATGCATCACTAATACGTACATCTTTACCTATACGCACATGATTCATTTTTAAACCTTTTTCATATTTACCTGAACAAATACGCATAAAGGCAATACGGTCACGGTGTTTCGGATCCATATTGGCTTGGATTTTAAATACAAAGCCTGTAAATCCTTCTTCGTTGGCATCTACAGTTCGCTCTTGAGTTGGATGCGCTTTAGGTTCTGGTGCCCAATTGATAAATGCATCAAGCACATGATCAACAGCAAAGTTACCTAATGCTGTACCAAAAAGTACTGGCGTTTGTTTACCTTGTAAGAATAATTCACGATCCAGCGGCTCATTTGCCATTTGAACCAATTCGAGCGATTCCTCGAAAGAAGCCCATGCCAACTCACCAACTTTCTCACGAATATCTGCATGATCATAACCATCACGTACTTCAATGTCCGTAATAGTTGAACCGAAACCAGCTTTATAGACATACAATTTGTTTTCTAGCAAATTGTAAACTCCAGCAAAGTCACGTCCCATACCTAAAGGCCATGTAATCGGTACACAACGAATATTGAGGACATTTTCAATTTCATCCAGTAACTCTAACGGCTCACGGATTTCGCGGTCCATTTTGTTCACAAATGAAATGATCGGTGTATCGCGCATACGACACACTTCCATCAATTTAATGGTTCGTTCTTCGACACCTTTCGCACCATCAATCACCATGAGTGCTGAGTCAACTGCAGTCAAAGTCCGATATGTATCTTCCGAGAAGTCTTCGTGTCCTGGTGTGTCCAGTAAGTTAATCGTATGGTTTTTATAAGGGAACTGCATCACAGACGTGGTAATCGAGATTCCACGTTCTTTTTCCATTTCCATCCAGTCAGATGTCGCTGAACGGTCTGACTTACGGCTTTTGACCATACCCGCAACCTGAATGGCTTTACCCCATAACAACAGTTTCTCAGTCATGGTGGTCTTACCCGCATCGGGGTGGGAAATGATCGCAAATGTGCGTCGTTGGGCAACTTGTGCCGCTAATTCATCTTTAAAACTCATGAGAAAAATCTTCAATATGTACACAGTTATGTACACATTGCTTAATATGTACCTTAACTGAAAAAGTGAGAATTCAAAATTGGCGCAATTGTAGCAGATTTAGAAGACTTGTTTATTGATTGTTGATAGGTCTTGTTTTATCCACAAGTTCGATTGTTTTTCAGACATAAAAACTTCTCAACAGTTTTTCGATTAACGAATCAAGTTCAATATTAATTCCCTTAAACATTGAGTGAGAACAACTCAATTCAAAATGGGCTATTTTAAGATTGATATAAAACTGGTTACTATACGTGCATATTTATGGATAACTGCAATAATTTCTTATCTCTATACGAGTCAAAACATGTCACAACAAGATTATGAAAATGGACTAAAAGTTCGCACTGAAGTTATGGGTGAAAGCTTTGTCAAACGTGCTCAAGACAACACTGTTCCTTTTACTCAACCACTCCAAGATTGGATTAATGAACATGCTTGGGGATCAACTTGGCAACGTGAAGGTGTATTGCCTCGTAAATACCGCTCATTGGTCACAATTGCATTTTTAACTGCACTCAAAAGCCCAACTGAGCTAAAAGGTCATATTCGTGGTGCTTTAAACAATGGGGCGAGTGTTGAAGAGATACAAGAAGTCTTATTGCATAGCCTTCCATACTGTGGCGCTCCAGCGACGCAAGAGGCATTTCGTGCTGCGCTCGAAGTGATCAATGAATATCAATCTAAGACTTAAGATTCATATCGTTTAATCTCGCTCTAAAAGAATGCCGAACAACCTAGATTCGGCATTTTTATATCCTAAATCCCACTAAATTACGTCCAATATCAATCAAATACGCCTCCAATTTCATTAATAAACTTTTTGCCATCATCTTTAGAGTCTGAACTTATTAACATGTTCGGAAAGATGCCGAATATTTTAGATGAAATGGAGTACAACATTGAGCAAGAAAATAGAACCCCATCATGAAGGTATACAATTTCCAATTCAATCAGGAAAAAAAACTCCGAGCACCACTCACACAGCAAAACAAATTCTAAAAGCCGCACTACAAAGTGTAAATTCCCCTTATGTTTTACAACTAAATAATGAGAAGAACTGGAGAAAAAATTATCCAATTTATTTCCATGAATTAGTTAAAACGGGTATTGAATCTATCAACAATCCTCTTCCCATCGCTCAAAAAGGATTAGACAAAGCCAAAGAGTTATTTACCTTCAATCGAGCAGAACAAAGTCATACTTTATCTGATGCAATGATCAAGATTAAGGATCAACCCTTTGAGCAGTTCATCTTGAAAGGTAAAGGCGATGCGACGATAAAACCGTGGTTTATCCCTTATCAAGGCCAGAAATTACAAGGTGACGCTTTACTACAACAAATCGATCTTTGGGAGCAGCAAAAGGTCATTGAGCCAACGCATGCCAAAGCTCTACGCTTACTCAATCAACATCCTGAATGGTTTGATTTATCTAATCGCACCATGGTGTTGTTTGGTGCAGGTTCTGAAGCTGGACCATTAAGTTGGTTAGCAAAATGGCGCGCCAATATTGTTGCTATTGATTTACCTCAACCCAAAATTTGGGAAAAAATTACTAAAGTCATAAAACAAGGTAATGCAACGCTTATCGCTCCACAACAAACGAACGCAAATGGAACACAACAACTCGGGGCGAATTTACTCACTCAAACTCCAGAAATTGCCAATTGGTTAAATAGCTTTGAACAAAGCTTAGATTTAGCTGGGATCGCCTATTTAGATGGCGAAAAACATGTGCGTGTTTCTATGGCAATGATTAGTATCATGGAGCAAGTGAGCCAACATAAACCTGATAGCAGTATTATGTTTATGCTGACCCCAACCGATATTTATGCGATTCCAAAAACAGTGGTGAATTCCATTCAATCTCGTATAAAACAGCGTCCTGTAGCCGAAAAAATTCTGACTAAGTCTATTCACAAAATTTCGTTGTCTAACTTTTTTAAGCCGAATTTCAATCAGTTGATTGAATGTGATAATGGTCAGCAATATGGTATTTCAGATTGTATGGTGATTGAACAAGGGCCAAACTATGCCTTGGCCAAACGATTACAGCAATGGTTTGCGATTACTACACGAGCTCGTGGTCAGAAAACGGTGATTAATATTGCTCCATCCACTACAACTCACTCTGTCGTAAAGAATCCAATCCTCAAAGCCGCTTTTTCTGGTGCTGATTTATTTAAAGTTGAGACTTTTACCCCTGAAACCACCAATGCAATTATGGCCGCCTTATGGGTTCATGATTTAAACAATCCAGAAAGTGCAACCAATCCTAAAAAAGTATTGGATCATCCACTTGATCTCATCATGGAAAATGCTAATCACGGCGGTTTGTGGCATGTTCCATATCTTGCTAGAACAGCATTACCATTTGCAGCAGCTTACGGTTGGGTGAGAGAAAAGTTTTAACTCATAAACGGATGCATTAAATTAAAAAAAAACGAACCGCTCAATTGAAATGAGCGGTTCGTTTTAAATATTCATCACATCACAAACATCGAATAAAGTTTATTTTACAAACTTCTTTGGTTCACACGTTTAGACAATTCTTCAGCTGATTCTTTGCGTTCAGAATAACGATCTGTCAAATACTTGCTTTGTCCTCGTGTAAGAAGTGTAAATTTATAAAGCTCTTCCATCACATCAACAATTCGATCGTAATATGCAGAAGGTTTCATACGCCCATCTTCTTCAAACTCTAAAAATGCTTTTGGAATAGAAGATTGGTTCGGTATGGTAATCATCCGCATCCAACGACCAAGTATGCGCATTTGATTTACACTGTTAAATGACTGTGATCCACCACTGACCTGCATCAGAGCAAGTGTTTTACCTTGCGTTGCACGAATCGCACCGCCCGCGAGAGGAATCCAATCAATTTGTGACTTAAAGATTGAACTCATCGAACCGTGGCGTTCAGGTGAACACTAAACCATACCTTCAGCCCAAGCCAATAATTCATGTAGCTCTTTCACTTTCGGATGTTCAGTATCTGCATCTTCTGGCAGAGGCAATCCTTTAGGATGAAAAATTTTAACCTCAGCACCAAATTGCTCTAAGATTCTCCCTGCTTCCATCACAGCTAAGCGACTGTAAGAACGCTCACGATTAGAACCATACAACAATAAAATTCTTGGAGCATGGTCTAACGCTTTTGCCTGTACTTTCTCTAAAGTAGGCTGATCAAGCAGACTCATATCAATATTTGGAAGACTCATCACCATTACACCGATTTAAAATACTTTTTTCTTAACCACAAGGACACACTAACTAAAGCAATCAATACAGGAACTTCAACCAAAGGACCAATCACCGTAGTGAACGCCACTGGCGAAGCTAAACCAAATGTTGCAATAGCAACAGCTAACGCCAATTCAAAATTGTTGCCTGCTGCAGTAAACGAAATTGCAGTCGTTTTAGGATAGTCATTGCCCATCCATTTGCTCATAAAGAAGCTAATGAAGAACATCACCACAAAGTAAATCGTCAGAGGGATTGCTATACGGATTACATCCAAAGGTAAGCCCACAACATCACTACCTTTCAAACTAAACATCGCGACAATTGTGAAAAGTAAAGCAAGCAGACTCAAAGGACTAATTTTTGGTAAAAAAACAGTTTGATACCAATCTAAGCCTTTAGCTCGGACGAGAATCAATCGTGTCATAAAACCTAGAAAAAATGGAATCCCAAGATAAACCAATACCGCATGCGTAATGGTCCAGAAGTCGACATTAATGACTTGTCCTGCAATGCCAAAATACGGTGGCAAGAAGGTTAAGAATAACCACGCATAAGTACTGAAGAATAAAATTTGGAAGATACTATTAAATGCAACAAGTGCTGCTACATATTGGTTATCACCACAGGCTAAACCATTCCAAACTAAAACCATTGCAATACAACGTGCTAAACCGATCAAAATCAGCCCAGTCATGTATTCAGGATAATTATGTAAAAACACAATTGCGAGTACAAACATTAATACTGGAGCAATCAACCAGTTTTGCACCAAAGATAAAGTTAAGGTTTTTTTATCTTTGAACACTTCAGGCAAAGCAGCATAATCCACTTTTGCCAAAGGTGGATACATCATCAAAATCAAACCAATCGCGATAGGAATATTGACCGAGTCGACACTCATTTTATCGAGCGTTACCGAAGCCTGAGGGAAAAATACACCGATGGCTATTCCTAGTGCCATGGCAATAAAAATCCAAAGCGTAAGATTACGATCTAGAAAAGATAACCTTTGTTGAGCCATGATGTTCTCATTCAATCTCAGAAATTTTATTGATCGCAGCAATTAACTCTGGACGAGTCATACTTTCAGTATCCATTGTAAATAAAGCATCTAAACGGCGATTGATATGATCAACAGTCACTTGGAATGCTTTTAATTTTTCTTCTTTCGGCAAGTCTAAATGCGATGGATCTGCTAAACCCCAATGTGCTTTGATCGCTCCACCTAAATAAAGAGGACAAGCTTCTTGTGCTGCAGAATCACATACGGTAATTACCACATCAGGTTGATATTGTTCACAGTCATCAATCGTTTTGCTCCACAAACCTTCAGTTGATAGATTTAAGTTTTCTAAAGTCTCGATCGTCAAAGGATGAACTTGGCCAGATGGCTTACTTCCTGCACTATATGCTTTCCAACCTGCTGGTGCACGATGATTAAATAGCACCTCCGACAAAATGCTACGGCAACTATTTCCAGTACATAAAAATAGAAATTTCATATTCAAATTACTCACAATAACTTTTTAGAGATAAAGTCGATAAATCCTGACTAGTTGATGATGAACCGTTGACTAAAAGAGCCAAAATATCATGGCACCATATCGGCAGTTCTGGATTGATGCTGTAATACACCCACTGACTTTGTCTTCGATCTTGTAGTAAGCCAGATGACCTTAATAAGGCTAAATGTCTCGAAATTTTTGGTTGGCTCAAGTTTAATTTTTCAGTCAAATCACAAACACATAGTTCTTTATTTTCCGCCACCAAAATGACAATACTGAGACGTGTTTCATCAGACAAACACTTAAAGAAATTCACTCGATCCATTTCCAACCTCAAATACTGAATTATTATTTAATTAACACGCTGACCATTTTCATCAATCACCTGTTCACCATCCTCTTTGGAAAAAGCTCCTTGTTGTGCAACTGGTAAAATATCCAGTACCAACTCCGATGGTCTGCATAAACGAGTACCCTGACTCGTCACAACAAAAGGACGATTAATTAAAATAGGATGTTCAAGCATAAATTCGATTAATTCATGATCTGTCCAAGTTTCACGATCCAAATCAAGTTCACGATAAGGATCAACATTCGTACGGATCGCAGCCCTTACAGACAAACCAGCATCACTAATCAATTGAATAAGTTCAGATTTTGAAGGAGGGTTCAGTAAATATTCAATCACGATAGGTTCAATACCCGTATTGCGAATTAATCCGAGTGTATTTCGAGATGTCCCACATGCAGGGTTGTGATAAATCGTAATTTGTTGTTGAGTAGACATAATGAGTGCAAACATTTTGAATTAATGATAGTGACTTTATATATGAATATTCATATATACGCAATACCATATATTTAGATTGATAAGCTCACTTCCCTATACACCCCATGCCTAAATAAGTATTTTTGAGCAATTTACGACCATGCAATATTCGAAATTGATCATTTTCAAAAATAAGTTAAGCAGATGAGTCAGTGAGCAAATGCTTTTTTTCTTCTAATATGCCGCTACACAGTTGCAACCGTAGAGTTCTTGCACGATGACTCAATTGCCTAAAGTTAAAGATACCTTTGTTAACTCTAAAACAGCCCAATCCATCTTAAAAACGCGTGCGGGTAAACAAGCTGCACAAGTTTTTTCAAATGCGGCGGATCGTTTCTTGAGAGGACATCAACTGGCATTGTCAGGAAAGACACCTTTTGAAGTCGTTTATGAACGTGAAATTATTAGTTTACGGTTTTACAAGGCAGATGTAGAAACAGGTGAAAATAAACACCGTGTACCTCTCGTCATTATCCCCCCATTAGCAGCCAATACCCTAGTGTTCGATTTGTTTCCTGATCGTAGTTTAATTCGTTATTTTCAAAGCCAAGGTTTTGATGTGTATATGATTGACTGGGGCACACCAAGCCGTAGACAAGCCAAATACAATTTCGGCACCTATATCAAAATCTTTATGCCCGACTTTATCAACAAAATTCGTGAACATAGCGGGCAACAGCAACTATCATTATATGGCTGGAGCCTAGGTGGAGCGATCTCACTTTGCTACACGTCATTATTCAAAGATAAAAATATTAAGAATTTAATGATTTTGGCATCACCGATTAATACCCATCAATCAGGTTATATTGGTAAGCTCTATCAAAAGTTAAACACACCAGCGCAATGGGTGCGAACCAATACCAATTTCCGAATCCGTCAAATTCCTAGCCGCTATTTTCATATTCACGGTTGGCAAAATACGCTCGGATTTAAGCTCACAGATCCCGTGGGTAATTTTAAAAATTATTGGCAATTACTGAAAAATTTGAATGATCGACAGTTTGTCATTAATCACGCAACTTCAAGTTCGTTTGTTGACAATATGCTCGCCTATCCTGGGGGGGTAATGCGCGATATCATTTTGCGCTTTTGGATCGACAACGAACTTTCGACTGGTGTGGTTCAATTTGGTGAGCAAACCGCTTATTTTAAAGATATCGATTGTTCAGTTTTAGCGATTGGCGGTGATACTGATATTATCGTCACAGCTGAAGCAGTCAAACCATTAATGGATTTAATCAGCAGTCAAGATAAGCAATTCGAGATTGTTTCAGGAGGGCATATGGGGTTGGTTTCAGGTAGCCAAGCACCTCTACATGTTTGGCCTGTCATTACTAACTGGCTCATTCCACGCTCTGAATAAAGCAAATAAGATTGTCAAATATTGAGTCTATGCTCAATGTTTGACAACTCATCAAATCTGCTTAACGCAGTCGTTTAAGCAAAGTTATGAGTTCGGTTTAATACTAGATTCTCAACATTTACAGGACGACCTAACAGATATCCCTGCAATTGATTGCATCCAAGATGTGTCAAAATATCCGCTTGCTCCTGCGTTTCAACCCCTTCCGCAGTCACAACCAATTCTAATTTCGCAGCCAAGTGAATAATACTTTCTAAGATCGCCTCTTCTTTCGAATTAGGCTGTAAATCAATTAAAAAACCGCGATCAATTTTAAGCTCATCGATTGGTAAATCTTTTAAATAAAGAAAACTCGAATAACCTGTACCAAAATCATCAATTGCAATTCGAATCCCTAACTTTCTCAATCGCTCTAAAGTACGAATACTCGATTCGATATGATGCATCGCAGTTGATTCTGTGATTTCTAAAATGAGATGTTCAGGTTGAATTTGATATTTATCTAAGAGCTTTTCTAATACACAAAACAGTTTTTTATTTTCAAATTGCAAAGCCGAAAGATTGACTGCGATCGGATAAAAAGGACTATTACTCTGTTCCCATTTTTGGATCTGTTGGCAAGCTTGCTCAAGTGCCCAATATCCCATTGGAATGATCAAACCTGTCTTCTCAGCTCCCTCTATAAACATTTGCGGAGTTAACAATCCCAAAGTTGGATGCTTCCAACGAATCAGAGCCTCTACTCCACAGATTTCATAATTGACCGTAAATTTCGGTTGATAAAATAAGATAAACTGTTGTTCATCAACAGCTTTATAAAGATCATTAATTAATTTGGATTGACTGCGAACATCTTGTTGATCACTTGCAGAATGGAAAATAGTAAAGGTATTACGTCCTTGATCTTTAGATGCCAACATCGCAACATCTGCATTGATCAAAAGATCTTGAACATTCGTACCGTGTTCAGGATAAATCGCAATGCCCAAACTGGCTGAAATATTTATCTCTTTATTTGCAATTGAATAACTTTCTTGAATGGCATGTAGAACTTTCTCTGCTAACTCTATCGCCTCATTTGCATCAGTATGCTCTGAGATTAAAACAAACTCATCACCACCAATTCTAAACAGCTTTTGATTTTGGCTAAGTTTCTGATGTAATCGATTAGCCATTTGGATTAATAACTGATCACCAATGTGATGTCCAAAAGCATCATTAACAGACTTAAAACGATCTAAATCAATATATAAAAATGCAGCTTTTTGTTCTTTTAAACGATGATGACTAAAAATTACTTCAGCATAATCTGTTAAGGATAAGCGATTTGGCAGTTTAGTTAAGGAGTCATGTGAAGATTGGTTGGCTAACTCGCGATTAATTTTTGTTAATTGTTGGTTGCGCTCCTCTAGTCTCGCTTCTAAAACTGCAACGGCGAAACCAGCAACGAAGACTAAACTCGTAATAAAAATAATCGTAAATAACAGCACACTTTGATCAGTTTGAGCAGCACTTAAGATCATCGCTACTCGTTCATCAAATAATGTCGCAGCCATTCCAGTATAATGCATTCCCACAATACTAAATGCCATCAATAAAGCGATAGTCAGTTTCAAAACTGTACGATGGGTAGTCGCTGTTTTATATTTAAAAATAAACCAAAAACTTAATGCAGAGCCAAAAATTGCAATCAAGATCGAACTAATGACCAAAAGTGGATCATAGTGTAGTTGATGATCGGTAAATGAGAGTGCAAGCATTCCCGTGTAGTGCATTCCTGAAATGCCTAAGCCCATAAACACAGCACCTAAAACCAATCGCGGTAAAGGTAATGTAGGTCGAGTTGTTAACCACACAGCAAATATAGAAGCCACTGCACCAACTAAATAAGACAATGCAGTCAAACTAAGATCAAAGTGATAGCCTTCTGGCAAATGGCTAGCCAGCATTCCCACAAAATGCATTGCCCATATCGCTAATCCTAAGATTAGACCACTTGCAATCAAAATACTTTTTTCAAATTTTTTATAAGCAGGTTTGAAAACAAGTTCTTCCATCGAAACTGCTGCATAGCAAGTTGCTATTGCAACCAGAATGGAAACGATGACCAATGTGCTATCGTAATCAACGTGTACCATAAAGGACTTCCATGATTATTCAGTACTTTTTTTTATTTTCTGAGCAAATTGCTCAAAATCCGAACGATCCTTCACACTCAAAAAAGATATAAATTTCGCATTCATAAACTTTCCTTAACAATAACATCATCTAGCACAAGGTCAAGTCTTTTTCACTTTATAAATCAATAGAATAAAAACATATATTCATTTCAAACCAATGAAAATTCTTGTTTTTTTTACTGCAATTTTCAAACCACATTACAGATTCAATTGAACTAAGCTTTTTGATGTTAATTTTTTGATTATGAGATACTAAAAGCTGAACCGTCGTACATTTCAATTTTGAAAAACAATCAACAATTATAAAAGACACCATCACCTTTAATAAATGCTTTAAACATATATATAGTATGCCTTTTTATCATGCTGTTTGTTATAACTCTGTTATTAAAAATAATAATAAATAAGAAATTTTTTTATACTGAAAGCAAACAAGCGACTAGATTCAATAACTGGTGATTCATTTTTATTCCTAGTGATGTCCAAAATTCTGCTTTCCTGCATACAAGCTGTAAGAATTAACTAAGCTACTCAAATTCAAAGATTATGCTATCGTCAACATACAACAATTTAAGTGATGCAATAAAAAAGCCCTTGGATTAACAAGGGCTTTTTTTTAAGATTAAACTAAAAAATTAGTTTTTCTCTTTATCAACGATTTTGTTTGCTTGAATCCAAGGCATCATCGAGCGTAATTTAGCACCCGTTACTTCGATACCATGTGCTGCATTTTGACGACGACGAGCAGTCATAGATGGGTAGTTCAACGCACCTTCTTGGATGAACATTTTCGCATATTCACCAGATTGGATACGTTTCAATGCATTACGCATTGCTTCACGTGACTGTTCGTTGATTACTTCAACACCAGTTACGTATTCACCGTATTCAGCATTGTTAGATACTGAATAGTTCATGTCAGCGATACCGCCTTCGAACATCAAATCAACGATCAATTTAAGCTCATGCAAGCATTCGAAGTAAGCCATTTCTGGTGCATAACCAGCTTCAACTAAAGTTTCGAAGCCCATTTTAACCAATTCAACAGCACCACCACAAAGAACTGCTTGTTCACCGAATAAATCAGTTTCAGTTTCTTCACGGAATGAAGTTTCGATGATACCTGTACGACCACCACCTACGCCTGAAGCATAAGAAAGTGCAACGTTACGAGCATTACCTGAAGCATCTTGGTGAATCGCGATAAGATCAGGAACACCTGAACCACGTTGGAATTCTGAACGTACAGTGTGGCCAGGTGCTTTTGGAGCAACCATGATTACGTCTAAATCTTTACGTGGAACAACTTGGTTATAAAGAACAGAGAAACCATGAGCAAATGCTAAAGTTGCACCTTCTTTGATGTTTGGTTCAATTACATCACGATAAAGTTGAGCTTGGAACTCATCTGGAGTCAAGATCATAACTAAGTCAGCTTGAGCAACAGCTGCTGGCACTTCAGAAACTTTAAGACCTGAATTTTCAGCTTTTTTCCAAGATGCTGAACCAGCACGTAAACCAACAGTTACGTCTACGCCAGAGTCTTTTAAGTTAAGTGCGTGAGCATGACCTTGTGAACCATAACCAATAATTGCAACTTTCTTGCCTTGGATGATTGATAAGTCACAGTCTTTATCGTAAAAAATTTGCATCTGTTTTCTCCGCTAAAATTTTTGTCATTTCCCTTGTTATACAAGGATAGATCCTTTGAAACTTCCCAATTCTTCCATTTCTATATGCAGAACTGGGGAAGCGTTAAATACTTAAAACTTTTTCACCACGTGCGATGCCTGACACACCAGAACGTACAACTTCTAGAATCGTATTCTCAGCAAGTGCATCAATAAAACCATCGATCTTATCAGTCGTACCAGCAATTTGAATCGTATAAGTCGTCGGTGTTACGTCAACGATTTGAGCACGGAAAATATCAGCTGTACGCTTAATTTCCGCACGAGCTGCACCTAAAGCTTTCACTTTAATCAACATAAGCTCGCGCTCAATATGTGCGCCTTCTGACAAATCAACCACCTTAACCACTTCAACTAATTTATTCAGTTGTTTTGTGATCTGCTCAATTTTGTGATCATCACCATAAGTTGTCAGCGTCAAACGAGATAAAGTTTCATCTTCAGTTGGAGCAACGTTTAAAGTCTCAATGTTGTAACCACGTTGAGAGAATAAACCGACCAAACGAGAAAGCGCGCCTGCTTCATTTTCTACAAGTACAGAGATAATGTGTCTCATGCCGTGCGCTCCCCTTTACCTAACCACATATCTTTCATCGACTGGCCTGCAATAAGCATTGGATACACATGCTCAGTACGGTCAACCATGACATTAATGAACACACATTTATCATTAATCGCCATCGCTTCTGCAAGCTTAGATTCAAGCTCATCTGCGTGGTCAATTTGAATACCAACGTGACCGTAAGCTTCCATTAATTTGGCAAAGTCAGGTAATGAGTCAACGTATGAACTTGAATGACGTCCTTCGTAGTTCATATCTTGCCATTGTTTAACCATGCCTAGAGCTTGGTTATTTAAGCAAAGAATTTTCACATTTAAGCCATACTGCTTACATGTTGATAACTCTTGGATACACATCTGAATCGATGCTTCACCAGTAATACAAACCACTTGCTGATCTGGGAAAGCAAGTTTAGCTGCCATCGCATATGGTAAACCAACACCCATGGTACCTAGACCACCAGAGTTGATCCATTGACGTGGACGCTTATATGTATAATACAAAGCACCAAACATTTGATGTTGACCCACGTCAGACGTGATAATCGCTTCACCATTTGTAACTTTGCACAAAGCTTTAACCACTTGCTGTGGTTTCATTGAACCATCAGTTGGTGTTTCATATTTCAAACCGTGGACTTTGCGCCACTCATTGATTTGTGACCACCATTCAGCAATAGCTTCTGGGTTTGGCTTTGACACATTCATTTGTTTCAACTGAGCCAACATTTCTTGAAGGACAGGCTCAACAGCACCCACAATCGGGATATGCGCCATAATCGTCTTCGAAATTGTTGCTGGGTCAATATCAATATGAATGACTTTAGCATTTTGACAGAACTTAGCTGGGTTGTTGGTTACACGGTCATCAAAACGCGCACCAATTGCCAAAATGACATCTGCATTGTGCATCGTCATATTTGCTTCATAAGTTCCATGCATACCCAACATACCCACAAATTGTGGATCATCGCCAGGGAAAGCACCTAAACCCATTAAAGTATTTGTTACTGGGTAGCCAAGTAAATGCGCAAGTTCTGTTAATAATTCAGAAGCATTACCTTGAACAACACCACCACCAGTATAAATAACTGGGCGTTTAGCAGTAATTAATTCATCAATTGCTTTACGAATCTGACCTGAATGTCCACGTGAAGGCGGTTGATAAGAACGCATTTTCACTTTTTCTGGATATTCGTAAGCAAATTTCTCTGCTGGGTTGGTCGCATCTTTAGGAATATCAACCACAACTGGACCTGGACGACCAGATGAAGCGATATAGAATGCTTTTTTGATAATTGCTGGAATTTCACTAGCATGACGCACTTGGAAACTATGTTTTACGATTGGACGAGAAATACCAACCATATCTGTTTCTTGGAATGCATCTTCCCCAATTAAATGAGTCGCAACTTGACCAGACAAAATCACCATTGGGATTGAGTCCATATATGCCGTTGCAATTGGAGTAACTGTGTTTGTTGCACCAGGTCCTGAAGTGACGAGCACCACACCTGTTTTACCCGTTACGCGTGAGTATGCATCTGCCATATGACCAGCAGCTTGCTCATGACGTACAAGGTAATGATTAATTTTGTCTTGTTGAAATAGCGCGTCATAGATATGTAAAACTGCGCCGCCTGGATAACCAAAAACATGCTCTACGCCTTCGTCCGCAAGCGCACGAACGAGCATTTCACCACCAGATAAAAGTTCCAACGTGATTCACCCTAGTGTTTGCACAATTTATGGGAGACATAAACTGTGTTCATTCATTAACTTTATGCACTTTTTATAAGTGTGCGTATTCTACTCGTTTTTGCTGCAATAGGAAAAATTTTCTGACTCATCAGCCGTATAAGCTGTTATTACATCTCGAATCAAAATATGTTGGGATAAACATATTTCAAAAAATCATTCTCTCGGCTAGAAAGAATGTCCATTGCAAGCCATGACATTTATCCGAAGGGTGATCAAATAAACGCATATAAAACTAAAGCATGCATTTTTGTTGCTTTCATATACAAAGTCAATAACAAAGAAAATGTTTTTTAAGAATATTTTTTAGCTGTTGCTTTTTTAAGCACTATTCACGCATTTTTTGAATGTAGCACCACCCCATTTATCAAATAACTATTTTCTTTTTCAGTAAAAATAGGCATTGTTATTCACGCATAAAAGCACTTTGATCGAATGTAGACAAAATTCTCTTGGGGAGATCAAATATGACATCAAATCATTTAAAAACAAGCTTATATACTTTAGCAGCGACAGTTATGCTTCTAAGTTCTAGTCAAAACCATGCACAGCAATATTACAAATGGGTCGACGCTAGTGGCTCTACTCATTACACAGCTACTCCACCTCCTAAAGGTGCAAAACGTTTAGATAAAGTCACAACTTATGGTAGCCATAACTACAGTTCCAGCAATGCAACTAGTACAACGACACAACCTACTCAAACGCCACAAAGCGATATAAATCAACAAAACAATTCATCAACTACGAATATGCCTACCGATAATTCTAGGTCTGTTCCAACAGCAGAAGCACCAAGTGTATCTTCGAATTCAGGTGTAAAAGTTCAGCCAAAACTTTAAATAATAAAATTCGATTAAGGTGATGAAATAAGACATCACCTTAATTCGTCTATAAAACGACTAAGCTTATTTCTCTATTAAAAGCATATTTCCTCTACTCATAATAATATTTAATGCAACAAACGAAAAATATATTCCTAGATCGATTGAAGTAGCTGATCAACAGAATAGTGAGAAATTAACCAACTCACCAACATCAAATCGATAAAAGCACTGAAATAGAACCACTGATACTCAATAGCCAGAAGATAAAATCTTGCTCTAAAAACTGACATTCGCCCCTATTTTGCGCTATGCTGTGCGGCAATCTTAACTTTAATTTTTGTTGTATCGCATATCCCTATGACGACTTCTCACATTGACTCCGAATATCAAGCAAGTGCCATTGAGCCTCAAGTTCAACAAGACTGGGACAATCGCAAAGTTTTTAAAGTTGCAGACACTGTAGAGGGCAAACATCGCTATATCCTGTCGATGTTCCCTTATCCAAGTGGCAAGCTGCATATGGGGCATGTGCGTAACTACACGATTGGTGACGTGATCAGCCGTTTTTATCGTTTAAAAGGTGAAACGGTATTACAACCAATGGGTTGGGATGCATTTGGTTTACCTGCTGAAAATGCAGCAATCGCTCATCAAGTTGCACCAGCAAAATGGACATTTGAAAATATCGCATATATGCGTGACCAATTAAAAAAATTGGGTTTGTCTGTGGACTGGGATCGTGAATTTGCAACTTGTACACCAGAATACTATCACTGGGAACAATGGTTATTTGTTCAGCTTTATAAAAAAGGTTTGATTTATCGTAAGCTCTCAACAGTAAACTGGGACCCAGTTGATCAAACTGTTTTAGCAAACGAACAAGTTGAAAATGGTCGTGGATGGCGTTCTGGTGCATTGGTAGAAAAACGTGATATTCCAATGTATTACTTCCGCATCACAGACTATGCACAAGAATTATTAGATGATTTAGACACCTTGCAAGATGGTTGGCCACAACAAGTGTTGACTATGCAACGCAATTGGATCGGCCGCTCTACGGGAATGGAAATTACTTTCCCATCTGCAAATACAGAAATTTATGCTGATGGCTTAACCGTTTACACAACGCGTGCTGATACCTTAATGGGTGTGACTTATGTTGCTGTTGCAGCAGAGCACCCTCTTGCGCTTAAAGCAGCAGAAAACAATCCTGAATTGGCTGCATTTATCGAAGAATGTCGCATGGGATCAGTGGCTGAAGCTGATTTAGCGACTGCCGAAAAGAAAGGCATGGCAACAGGTTTATTTGTAAAACATCCTGTAACTGGTGATGAGCTTCCTGTCTGGATCGCAAACTACGTATTAATGTCATACGGTTCAGGTGCTGTGATGGCTGTGCCAGCACACGACGAACGTGATTTTGAATTTGCCAACAAGTTTAATTTACCAATCAAACAAGTGATCGATGCCAAAGCTGCTGATGATGCAGACTACTCTGCAACTGAATGGCAAGAATGGTATGGCTCTAAAGAAGGTAAACTCGTAAATTCAGGTGAATTCGACGGTTTAGATTTCCAAGCCGCGTTTGATGCTTTCCTTGCAAAATTAGAACCACAAGGTTTAGCAAATGCTAAAGTTCAATTCCGTTTACGTGACTGGGGTGTATCTCGTCAACGTTACTGGGGTTGTCCAATTCCAATGATTAACTGTAACACTTGTGGTCAAGTCCCAGTGCCAGAAGATCAATTGCCAGTGGTATTACCAACTGATGTGGTTCCAGATGGTTCTGGTAACCCATTAAATAAAATGCCTGAATTCTATGAAACCAAATGTCCTTGCTGTGGTGGCGATGCACGCCGTGAAACAGATACCTTGGATACTTTCGTAGAATCATCTTGGTACTATGCGCGCTATGCATCTCCTGACTTTACAGGTGGTATGGTAAAACCAGAAGCTGCTCAAAACTGGCTTCCTGTAAACCAATACATCGGTGGTGTTGAGCATGCAATTCTGCATTTACTTTATGCACGATTCTTCCACAAATTAATGCGTGATGAAGGTGTAGTACAAGGTAACGAACCATTTACCAACTTGCTTACTCAGGGCATGGTGTTAGCTGATACCTTCTATCGTGAAGCTGAAAATGGTAAGAAGACTTGGTTTAATCCTGCTGACATCGAATTAGAACGTGATGAGAAAGGTCGTATTCTTTCTGCAAAATACTCAGGTGATGGTCAAGAAGTTATCATCGGCGGACAAGAGAAAATGTCTAAGTCGAAAAACAACGGGATCGACCCACAAGCAATTATTGATCAGTACGGTGCAGATACAGCACGTGTATTCATGATGTTTGCTGCACCGCCAGATCAATCTTTAGAATGGTCAGATGCAGGTGTCGAAGGTGCGAACCGCTTCTTAAAACGCGTATGGCGTTTAGCTGCTGGTTTCCTGGAAACAGGCAACCAAACAACGACAATTGATACTGCGAACTTGTCTAAAGATGCGCAAGATTTACGTCGCAAAACGCATGAAACCATCCAAAAAGTGGGTGATGACATCGAACGTCGCCATGCATTCAATACTGCGATTGCAGCATTGATGGAGTTGCTGAATGCAACTAACAAGTTTGAAGCAAAAGATGATAATGATGCTGCTGTAGCACGCGAGGCAATTACCACTTTGTTAACCTTGCTTGCTCCATTTGCACCGCATCTCAGTCAAACTTTATTGACTCAGTTTGGTATCGACTTAACAGCTGCTGCCTTCCCGCAAGTGGATGAATCAGCATTAACACGTAATACACAAACGATTGTTGTACAAGTGAATGGTAAGCTCCGTGGTAAGTTAGATGTCGCTGTCGATATTTCAAAAGATGATTTATTGGCTTTAGCAAAAGCTTTACCAGAAGTTCAACAATTCTTAACTGGACCAACCAAGAAAGAAATTGTTGTACCAAATAAACTTGTGAATTTAGTGGTTTAATTTCCTGCTTAAACTCCCTCTCCTAGTGGGAGAGTGAACTTTATCGAAACAAAACCTCATCAAAGCCCGCTGTCATTCAACGGGCTTTGATTCTAAAATGTGGTCAAATTATCAAGATTAAATCTTCCATATTTGCTGGAAGATCATAAGGACAAAGCATGCATATAGCTCAACGTTTCGCTGCGATTGTTTTAACATTAGGCCTAAGTGCAGGCTTAGCCAGTTGCGGTTTCCATTTGAAAGGAAGTAATCCAACGGCAACGCCTTTGGTATATAACAAATTAAATCTTGTTTTACCTGACAATACCGATGAGCTTGAAAATCGTCTGAGCATTTACTTAAGTGCAACAGGCGTACAACTGAGCAATGCGAACGATGCTTATGTACTGCGCATTTTAGACTACACGCCTCGCCGTCAATTATTGAATGGAAAATTAACTGAAGTCTTGCTTCGTCTAACTGTGACTTTCCAAATTGAAGATCGTCAAGGCAATAAAATTACTGAACCTCGCACATTAACTGCATCACGTAGTTATCAATATGATGTCGCAACGGTCAACACCGACAATCAAGAAGAAGCTTATTTAAATAAGATTGTAATTGATGATGTGGCTCAACAGATTACGCGTCAAATTGCAGCAAATCGTTTACCGAAAGCACAGTCGTAATCGCGATTTATGAAACTAGATTATGTTCAAGCTTTAAAACGTGTAAATGAAGCCCGTGGTGCATGGATCATCCATGGGCAAGAGCCTTTGCTAGAACAAAATCTACTCGATACATTTCGTAAAGCGTGGCAACAACAAGAAGTTGAACGTCAACGCTATGATATTAGCAGTGTGAATGATTGGAAAAATGTCTTTAATGCATTGAATAGCCTGTCATTATTTTCTCAACAACTCGCAATTGAAGTCCATGGCAATATCAAACCCGATGCCAATGGGCTAAAACAGCTCAAAAGTTATATTCAGCACAATGAACATAACTTATTACTTATCGTATTACCGAAACAAGATAGTAGTAGTTTAAAGTCCGCTTTCTTTCAGGTGGTTGAAGCAAATGGTGTTGTAGTTCCCTTAACAGCAACCTATCCACAAGACCGACAACGTATATTAAGTATTGAAGCCGATAAACTCGGAATCCAATTGAATAATGATGCATGGCAATGGCTGATGCAGCATCATGAACATAACCTACTGGCAGCCAAAAACAGTTTGATGCGTGTTGCGGATACCTTTCCCGATATCAAACAAATCCAGATTGAACAACTCTACGCTTGTTTACAAGATCAATCACGCTATACCACCTATGATTTAAGTGATGCATTATTAACAGGAAATTTAGCTCAATCCGTTAAAATCTATCAGTATCTTCTTGCTGCTGGCGAACCAGATAGCTTGATCTTATGGACACTCAGCAAAGAAATGCGTCTACTCATGCAACTTTTTGAGCAGCCACAGAATGCATTGCAATTAGGGATTTGGAAAACTAAAGTTTCGCTTTATCAGCAAGCATTACGCCGCTTAAACCCTCGTCAGTTTTTAAAATGGCCTGAACTTTTATTAGCAATAGATGCTGCAATTAAAGGAATGTCTAAAGAAAACTCAGAACATCTGATGCTTCAAGCAATCAGTGAACTGTGTGGTACAACTTTATTTCCAAGCTTTTCTTAAAGATAAATAAAAAAGGATGACTTTATGTCATTGGATTTAACCACAATCCAGAAAGAACAAATCAAAGATATACTTTCGCGTGCTGATGCTCTTATTATCAGCGCAGGTGCTGGTATGGGTGTTGACTCTGGGCTACCTGATTTTCGTGGTAATCACGGTATGTGGCAAGCCTATCCTGAACTAGGCAAACAACGAATTGATTTTACAGAAATCGCCAATCCAGCCGCTTTTCATCGCCATCCACGTTTAGCTTGGGGCTTTTACGGACATCGTTTAGCACTCTATCGTAAGACTCAACCCCATATAGGTTTTGAATTACTCAATCAATTGGCAGAGAAATTAGCACTACCTTATTTTATATTCACTTCTAACGTCGACGGGCAATTTCAAAAGGCAGGCTTTAGTCCAAAGCAGATTTATGAATGTCATGGTTCAATTCATCATTTACAATGCTTAGCTAGTTGTACTTCAGAAATTTGGTCAGCAGATGACATCTCGCCTGAAATCGACCATCTAAATTGCCAATGGTTAGATGACCTCCCTCACTGTAAACATTGTGGCGGTTTGGCACGTCCTAATATCTTAATGTTTGATGACTACGAGTGGATTGCTCAGCGACAAACACAGCAACGAAATCGTTTAGAATCCTTTATAAATCAATATAAACAACCACTTGTTATAGAGATTGGTGCAGGTACAGCTATTCCAACAGTACGCTATTTCAGTGAACGATTTGCGCCCTCTCTGATTCGTATTAATCCTCGTGATTATGCTTTACCTAAAACAGGTGGAATCGCTCTTGCCATGAATGCTGCACATGGTATTCAAATAATATATGACATTTCCACGACATAGCATCACAGCCAAATAGTAAATAATTCTCATTCTAGATTAAAAATATCCACGCTTTATCCTTATTTCACTTTTATACTAAGTTTATTTTCTTCATTTTGACCTCGTGACCATGCCAAAAACAAGCTCTAAAAAAATCCAACCTCGCAAAATAATATTGATCGCTCTCGGTGTATTGATCATCGCAGTATTAGGTTGGATGTTCTTTAAACCTAAAGCCGAAGCTCCACAATATATTAGTGCTGAAGTTTCGCGTGGCGATATTGAAGATTCTGTTTTAGCGACAGGTGTATTGGAAGCCACCAAAATGGTGAGTGTCGGTGCACAAGTTTCAGGTCAAGTGAAAAAAATGTACGTGCAATTGGGTGATCAAGTTAAACAAGGTCAGTTGATTGCTCAGATTGATTCGATTCGTCAAGAAAATGATTTAAAAACGGCTGAAGCAAGTATTAAAAATCAACAAGCCCAGCTTGCCGTTCAACAAGCCAATTTGGCAAAAGTTGAAGCTGAATACAAACGCCAACAAGCGATGTATAGCCAAGATGCAACATCACGTGCAGAACTTGAAACAGCATTAGCAAACTATAAAACAGCTCAGGCACAAATAGCTGCGATTAATGCTCAAATTGAACAATCTCGCTTAACTCTAGCAACAGCGAAAGAAGACCTCGGCTATACCCGTATTGTTGCACCTATGAATGGAACTATCGTGGCAATCGTGACTGAAGAAGGTCAAACGGTAAATGCGAATCAAACGGCTCCAACTATTGTAAAACTTGCAACTCTCGACACGATGACCATTAAAGCTCAGATTTCAGAAGCAGATGTGATGAAAGTTGAGAAAGGTCAAACCGTTTATTTCACCACCTTAGGAAATAGCGAGAAAAAACATTATGCGACTTTGCGTCAAGTAGAACCTGCTCCAGATTCAATCAATACCGAAACTACGAGCACGAACTCTTCTTCATCAAGCTCTGCGGTCTATTACAACGCGCTTTTTGACGTACCTAATGAAGATGGCAAACTGCGCATTGATATGACTGCTCAAGTCTATATTGTGTTGGCTGAAGCAAAAAATACATTAACAATCCCAGCAGCTGCGATTCAAGCAAAACGATCTAATACAAAAAATACTGCTAAAACCTCAACCGATAAAACCGAGGGTAATACCAATAAAGAAGTTCAGCGTCCAAAACGTTTGGAGTTAACAGCTGAAGAACAGAATCTAATTGCTCAAGGAAAAGCATCAACAGGAATGGTTCGTGTTTTACAGGCTGATGGTAGCGCTCAACCACAACAAGTGTTGATCGGACTCAATAACCGTGTAACGGCGCAAGTATTGAAAGGACTCAAACAAGGTGACCAAGTTGTGATTGCAGATGCTTCTGACAACTCAAATGAAGCGGCAAAACGCAGTAACCAACGTGCAATGAGAATGTAATATGACTCAAAATCAAACGCATTCGTCACAGCCGCTACTTGAAGTCAGCAACCTGACTCGGGAATTCCCTGCAGGTGAAGGTACAGTCCAAATCCTCAAAGGCATTGATTTAAAAATTTATGCGGGTGAATTGGTTGCCATTGTTGGGCAATCTGGATCAGGTAAATCCACACTCATGAATATTTTAGGGTGCTTAGACAAACCTAGTTCAGGCAGTTATTTGGTCAACGGACGTGAAACACGTCAACTTGAACCTGATGAACTTGCCCAATTACGCCGAGAATATTTTGGTTTTATTTTCCAGCGTTATCACTTACTCGGTGATTTGAGTGCATCTGGTAACGTTGAAGTCCCTGCAATTTATGCAGGTGTCGATAGTCATCTTCGTCAGGAACGTTCGGCTGAATTGCTCTCTGAACTTGGCTTAGAGGAGCGTCTACATCATCGTCCAAGTCAACTTTCAGGTGGTCAACAGCAACGCGTTTCGATCGCACGTGCATTAATGAACGGCGGTGATGTGATTCTTGCCGATGAGCCAACAGGGGCATTGGATAAGAATAGCGGTATTGAAGTCATGCGTATTTTGCGTGAACTCAATGCTAAAGGTCATACCATCATCTTAGTGACACATGATCTCAATGTAGCAAAAAACGCGACCCGTATTATTGAAATCAGTGATGGCAATATTATTTCAGATAGCGCTAATACACCTGAAAATGATGATCCTGATTTAGAACGTCAGACACTACAACGCTCACCGCAAAACAAAACCTCAGCTTGGCGATCTTTCTTTGATCGCTTAAGTGAAGCGTTCCGTATGGCATTGCTAGCGATGAATGCCCATCGAATGCGTACCTTTTTGACCATGCTCGGGATTATTATCGGAATTGCATCTGTAGTTTCAGTGGTTGCATTGGGTAATGGATCTCAGAAGCAAATTCTTGAAAATATTAGTAGTCTTGGTACGAATACCATTACTGTGTACCAAGGACGAGGATTCGGTGATAACTCACGAGCCTCACAAACCAAAACACTTGTACCTGCGGACGCAGATGCACTTTCAGAACAACCTTATGTTGATGGAGTCAGTCCTTCTGTTAATACAAGTGTGACCTTACGTTTTAAAGAAACTGAAGCATCTGCAACCGTCAATGGTGTAAGTTCGGATTTCTTCTATGTGCGCGGTATGACTTTTAAATCGGGACAACCTTTTGATAAAGGCAGTGTGACCCAACGCGCACAGGATGTGGTCATTGATACGAATACTGAGAAAACCTTTTTCTCTGATGGTACTAATCCAGTCGGTCAAGTGATCTTATTGGGCAGTGTACCGAGTCGAGTGATTGGTGTCATTGATGCGCAACAAGGTTTCATGGGTAGTTCCGACAGCTTGAATGTATATCTTCCCTATTCAACGGTAATGAGCCGAATGCTTGGACAATCGAACGTTCGCAGCATCATCGTGCGAATCAAGGATGAATATCCAAGTAGTGCTGCTGAAAATGCAATCCTGACCTTACTTGAACAACGTCATGGTGCTCAAGATGTGTTTACCCAAAACTCCGATAGTATTCGTGAAACGATCGAGCAAACTACAGCGACAATGACATTGTTAATTTCAGCAATTGCTGTCATTTCACTGGTCGTGGGTGGTATTGGGGTCATGAATATTATGTTGGTTTCAGTCACCGAACGTACCCAAGAAATTGGTGTACGAATGGCGGTGGGTGCTCGACAAAGTGATATTTTGCAGCAGTTCTTGATCGAAGCGATTTTGGTCTGCTTACTGGGGGGCGTGCTAGGTGTATTGCTTTCACTTGGGATTGGACAAATTATCGGACACTTTGCCAAAGGCATTATTGAGATGAGCTATTCAACGACATCTATTGTTGCAGCCTTTGTATGTTCGAGTCTGATTGGTATCGTTTTTGGTTTTTTACCAGCACGAAATGCAGCGCAACTCGATCCAGTTGCAGCACTAGCAAGAGAATAATAGCGAAGAAATCTATCTCAGAAATATGATACTCGTGAACGTCATCCGCAACCTGCGTGGTATCAAAAAATATTGCTTCTGCGATAGATCAAGATAATTGGAAGAATATAACAGGTTTTGCGGATGACAATGGTTTTGCCTACTTTTCCCGAAAGAAAAGTAGGTCGAGCCGAAGGCTTAACCAGAAAATGGATGAGAACTCGATAAGACACCGTCTCGATAATCATGCTCTTTCAAATTATTAAAGGAATGACAAGCAATGTTATTCAAACCAAATAAAATCGCACTTGCCCTATACCTTAGCACTTCTTTAGCTGGCTGCTCTGCTGTTGTTAAAACACCATACAACTCGCCATCCGTACAGGTTCCTCAACAGTTTCAATATGATGTGCAAAAGAATAAAAATGTAAATCTGAGCGATCAATGGTGGACTCTCTTTAATGATGCTCAGCTCAATCAGTTGGTTGACCAAGTTCTCGCCAAAAATAGTGATCTTATTGTTGCTGGTATCACACTGAAGCAAGCTCGCTTACAAGCTGGCTTAGCTGAAAACCAACAAGGCATTCGTACCAGTTCAAGTGTATCAACAGGTCATAACTATGATCTACGCTCAGGAAATGGCACTGATCGTGGTTTATCGACCAGTGTGGGTGTCAGTTATGAGTTAGATTTATTTGGTAAACTTGCCAATCAAACAGAAGCGAGTCGTTGGGAAGCTCTTGCAAGCGCACAAGACTTACAAGCAACCGCGCAAAGTTTAGTTGCCACCACAGCCAAACTATATTGGCAATTGGGTTATTTAAATGAGCGATATAACACCATCCAACAGAATTTAGCCTCTACACAGAAAATTTATGAATTGGTGCAATCACAATACAAAGCAGGTGCGGTTTCAGGTTTAGATTTAACTCAAGCAGAACAATCGGTTCAAAGCCAGAAAGCCAGTTTGAGTCAGATTGAACAACAACGTGTAGAAACACGTACAGCCATTGCTGTATTGCTACATATGCCTGTACAACAACTGAGTATTCAAGAACCGAAACAGCTCCCAAGAAATGCTCTGCCGAATATCGCTGTGGGGCTACCTGCGGATATTTTGTCGCGTCGCCCAGATTTACAAGCTTCAGAATTACGTCTACGTAAAACGCTAGCCACTAAAGATGCAACCAAAGCCAGTTACTACCCTTCGATTAATCTCACAGGTAATTTAGGTGCTTCGAGTACATCGCTGACACAACTTTTGAAGAATCCTGCACTCACTTTAGGTGCGAGTTTAAGCCTACCCTTTCTTCAATATAATGATATGAAGAAAGATATTGCGATTAGTGATCTTGAATATGAAAAAGCAATTACTCAATATCGCCAAACGCTATACCAAGCATTCGCTGATGTAGAAAATGCATTGTCGAATCGAACACAACTGAATCAGCAAGTACAGTTACAGCAACGTAATGTAGAGTTAGCTAATAAAACTGAGCGACTTACCGAAGTGCGTTATCGCAATGGTGCAATCGCCTTAAAGAATTTACTTGATGCTCAAGAGACTACACGTAATGCACGACTGAGCTTAGTTGAAACCAAGCAAAGTCAATACAATGCTTATGTGACGCTAATGCAAGCACTTGGCGGAAGCCCTGTGAAAGAACTACCTGAGCAATAACACACGAGTTGATATTATTTACTCGCTTAAAGTTTTTAGCTCATTTTTAATGAGCTGAGAGCTTTTGATTTTATTCATCAAATCTGTGCATTGACGCAAATCTTGCTGTTTTATATGCTGATCAAAATAAGATAAAAATCCAATTGGTTATAATATGTTTTTATTTTGAATAGACGATCAGCTTACCGTATAACGGTAGCCACTTTAATAAGAGGAATAATGGAACTCCCTATATTTAAGTACCATCCAGAGCCTATTAAAACTGGTGCGATAGAAGTAACAAATGAAAAGTGTGAATGTTGTGGTATGGCTAGGGGCTACAGAGCTACTTCTACAATCTACGCCGAGGAGGAGATACAAACTATTTGCCCTTGGTGTATTGCGAATGGCTCAGCTGCTGAGAAGTTTGATGGTGAGTTTACTGACTCACATCCATTACTTAAATCTGGACTTGATAAAACTATTGTAAAAGAAGTTTGTGAACGAACTCCTGGCTTTAATTCTTGGCAACAGGAAGTGTGGTTATCACACTGTAATGATGCTTGTGAATTTCATGGTGATGCAGATAAGCTCGATCTATTAGAAATAACAGGAACTATATTAGAGGCTTTCTTAGGCAAACAACAAATTAACCAAGATATATGGCAAGAGATAGTTACTTCCTATGAAAAAGGTGGAAACCCTTCAGTTTACAAATTTAAGTGTAGAATCTGTGGTATGAAAACTTACGCTGTGGATTTTGCATAAAGCAAATAAACTGTTTCCCAACACTTGATATTTTCAGTTCAAAGCTAGCTTCGCAGTTCATATAAAATAGTCTGAGCTATTAGTTTTTAAAAAACTTACTATTTTCCAAAAATAAAGCCGCTATAAAAGCGGCTTTATTCAATAATTTAGATTAATCTAATTATTCATCATCCATCATTGACTGGCTCATACCGACAGTATTGAAACCACCATCAACATAAAGGATTTCACCCGTAATACCTGAAGCCCACGGTGAGCAAAGGAATAATGCTGCATTACCCACTTCTTCAATCGTTACATTACGTTGTAATGGAGCAATTTTTTCATTGGCATCCAACATTTTACGGAATGATTTGATACCAGAAGCAGCCAATGTACGGATTGGACCCGCTGAGATCGCATTCACACGAATCCCCTCTTTACCCAAGCTTAGTGCTAAATAACGAACACCCGCTTCTAAAGATGCTTTAGCCATCCCCATCACGTTGTAGTTTGGCATCACACGCTCAGAACCTTGATAAGTCAAAGTTAATAAACAACCTTGACGTGCTTGTAATAAAGGCTTTGCAGCACGCGCCATCGCAACAAAGCTATACGCGCTAATGTCATGTGCGATTTTGAAACCATCACGATCTGTCACGTCTGTGAAGTCACCATCTAATGTATGTGCTGGTGCAAAACCGATTGAATGCACAACACCATCTAAACCGTCCCAATGTTTTGCTAACTCAGCAAATGCACCATCAATTTCTGCATCAACAGCTACATCACAAGGGAAAACTAAGCTCGAACCAAACTGTGCTGCAAAATCATCAACACGTTTTTTCAACTTTTCATTTGGATAAGTAAACGCAAGCTCCGCACCTTCACGATGTAATGCAGCAGCGATACCGTATGCAATTGATAATTTGCTTGCAATACCAGCGATTAAAAAACGTTTACCAGCTAAAAGTCCTTGTGACATCTTATTCTCACTCGAAAAATTTTCACCACATCATGCCAACATTCCTTATTTTTCGGAATTGCATAATCCATCTTTTTTACAAACTTGCATAAAAAAATCGCCCTCAGATGAAGGCGATTTTCTTTTTTAAGATAACAATTCGTTAGTCATCACCTTGGATCAGACTCAACAAACGCATAAATGAGTAATACATCCATACCAAAGTTGCTAATAATGCAATTGCACACAACCATTCAAATGCTTTCGGAGCACGTTGTGCTGCTGCACTTTCAATTAAATCAAAATCTAAAATTAAGTTCAGTGAAGCAATTACCGCAACAAAAGCTGCAAAACCGATACCTAACCAGTTACTTTCAAAGATATAAGGAATACTTGAGCTAAATGCCAAACTCATGATGATCTGAACGACAAATACCAAAGCAATCGCAATAGATGCTGAGATCACCACTGCTTTGAATTTCTCAGTTGCGCGAATGATCTGGAATTTATATAAACCAAATAGAACTAATGTGGTCACAAATGTTGCAAGTAAAGCTTGTAACGGAACACCTGGAAATTTCAGTTGGAAAATAAAAGAAATGCCACCTAAAAATGCACCTTCAAATAAAGCATAAGGAATTGCTAAAGCAGGTGCTGTATTGGATTTAAATGTTGTAATCAAAGCTAGAACAAAACTGCCAATTGCCCCGACGATTGACGCTGCATATGCAATCGAAAGATTTGCTGTGAATGCACAATAGAAAAATAGTGCCATTCCGAGAACCGCTGCGATCACAGTCAAAAGAACCGATTTTTGAATCGCTCCTTGAATGGTCATGGATTCAGCCAAGTCACTATAAGTTTCAACACGAGTTAAAATTGGATTATTACTTTGCATGTATACGCTCTTTTTATAGTTAGCAATAAAAGCACAAGTTTAAGCGATTTCTTTATTCTGCCCAATATTTTTTTACATTCATTAAAAAAAGGAGCCGAAGCCACTGCTGTCCCATAGTTTGCTTTAAATAAAAAAACCTGAGTCTAAATAGTTAAAATATGAGTGCAAACAAACACTTTAACTATAAAGGACTCAGGTTTTGTCACATCAGAATACCGTATTTCATCAATTACTCAAACCCATTCTAAGACAAGATTTT
>NZ_JBPKBJ010000024.1:0-46982 GCF_051390655.1 Acinetobacter sp. P1(2025) | reverse complement strand
TGCACAAGTTTGGTGTGATGTACCTTGCCAACTATGCCAATGAAGCTGCTTATCGTGAAGATACTCGTAGATGGTCGAATGGTGAAATCTTTACTGATATTTTAATGAAATGCGCTCAAACTCGAACACATAAAGATTGGTGTGGCTATTGGCAGGGCAATAAGCGTAAATCAGAGCGTTTAGTCTGCTAATCCGCTATGCCCCACAAATGAGGACGATGATTGCTATGGGCTATAATAATACCTTTATCTCTTAATCGGTTCAGCACTTTGATGAAGCTAGGTGAAATATCATTGCCTACAGATGAATCTATGCCTTTAATGTCCAAAACTTTCATCATTAAATCTTTGTAGTTCATTGGCTCTTTTGCTTCACGCAAGCAAGTTAAGACTAATGACTGTAGTTCACCTCTTCCAAAATAAGGGTTTCTTTGATTTGTACGCTTAGATTTAACGCTTCTTAGATCAAATTCAGGTGAAAATTGTATTGCGTATTAAAAATAATAACAGCTTCGGGTTGTGAAAACTTCCCGATTGTAGCTAGTGTTCTCAGCATGTATAGATGTTTCATGGATAGCTACCTTAATTAAATGTTCTTCATTGGCAAACAAATAACATTGGCGTTTTCCGAGCCTGAATCATTTTTTTTGACATAAGCATCGTAATGACCAAAATAATTACTTTCGTCCAAAAAGACAGCAAACAAAGGATATTGGTCTTGTGGTACAGGATCAGTTGTCACTAGGCCAAGTTCAACTGAATAATCATGGTACTTTTGAATTTTTTGGTTCTTTAGCTTGATCCGCTCTTCGTTAAACGTATAGCGAAATTCAAATTCTTGGTTCAATACTTGAATACAATTGTATAATTCCAAAACGGCATCTGCCAAACGACTAAGATTAGTCACTTGTAGTTCAGCCTGACGCTCCATTAAACCAAACTGCATACATTTGCCTGCAATTTTTGAAAGGTCTAAACAAGCTTTCTGTAGTTTTAAGGTCCAAAAATCTTTACTGCCATCCACTGCTATCGCAAGTTGTTTTTTCTCTACTGAACGGTAATTAAGGTAAGTGAAAGTATTAAACTCACTACCGAACAAGCGTACCACTGCTTCAAGATCATCTATTTCCAAATGAACTTTTTGATCTAAGCCATGCTCTAAAAGTTCGGAAGCGATTTCTCCGCTTTCTTCAATAATTTTGAGCAACAAAAATTGTAATCGATTCATGTTTTTTTTCCTAGATAAAGCTGTTTTTTACTTCCAAACCACCGTCACAAATGACCCATAGTAGCTCTTTGGCTTTAATATTCTTAAGCGTCAATTCAATCCGATCACTTGAATTTAATGATTTTTTTGCTTCATCAAAACTTAATAGATGATCCAAACGGAATAGAGTAGAGAGCGTATCCTCTGTACTTACATTTGGAATGCTAAATTTACCATCTTGGATTGACTTAATACCTGTATAAATATAGCATAAAATATTAATTTCTACACGTTATTCCGTATAGCCAAAATAACTTAATAGTGTGATCTACATGCAGTAGCATTTCAGAGATACGTTGAATTTCTTTTTGATGTGCTTCAATTTGACCAAGCAATTCCGCACGTTTTTTAGTTAATCCTGATACGATATGTGATTCAGCCATAATCCCTTTCCTTATGTGTAAAGGAATTATTTTAAATGGCGAATCACTCTATTTATTGTGCGGTTGCTACATAATAGCGATGATTTCAGTATTGGCACTCAAGGCATAGAACGCATCATCAAAGGTATTCCCTTGATAAAAAACACGGCTCCCCGCCAAATTCATAAATGCCAAATTTTCAAAAAGGTATTCTCTATCATCACTCCCCAATGAAAGCATGAACTTGTACAGCAATGGGGTTGGTTCACGTGGGATTAAAGGCACTTCTAAATCGGGATTAGCTACACACCGCTTCACATACATGAAATATGTGCATAGCGTGTCATAGACAAGGCTTTGCGGGCTTACATGAGCAAATAGACTTGGACGCTCTAAATCTTCGCTAGTGATCTGTAGATTAGGTCTAGCGGTTTTGAATGCTGCATAGGTTTTATAACCCAAACATTGTGCTGTAATCTCTAGATAGTGATTATGGCCAACCTCATGTAGAGGGATCGCAAAAAATAGTTTTTCATCAATATAAGACTGATTACAGGCAAACCAATTTAGGATATAGCCGACATTGCGGGATTGGGCTTTAAAGTCGAATGAAGGTGAATTAAAAACTTGAGGTTTTAATTTAAACATGACAATGCACTCAATTGTAATCGGTTGAGCAAAGATTTAAACAACCAACAAAATTGGATGCATAAAAAGTAAATACAGCAGTAAAACGGAAACAAAAACTGTTTCGACCTGTTCAGGTTCTTTGTAGCCTATGCAAGTCACGCATTAGAATTATTATATCAAATAATGCTTTTCTGTAGTCACGTTTAAGATTTACTTTTGTACATATTCCGAGAACTCTTTTAAAAGATCACGACATATTTGAGGCTTACCTTTGTCCTGAACATTGCGGTCAAATTCTTCCATTCCGAAAGTTAAGACTTTCTTGCCATATTCATCACCAAGCTCATGCTTGAAGCATTTAGCTGAATCAGTAATTAATTCCTCATTATATTTACTGTAGCCACACTCGAACTGCGCTCTACTTAAGAATCCATGAAGTGACACGATTTGCTCACAGTAAGTAGGTTCATTTCCACTTTTAGGAACCAAAGCATTTGCATGGCCCATACAGAACAACACACCCAAGAGTGAAAATCTTTTTATTAGCCTTTCCATATCTGCACCACTACCCTTACCCATTCGCTCATTGCTTCATTAATACGCTGACGATCATCACCACTTGGATAAGCAGAAACATCCGTATTCCATTCTTGGGAACTCGCCCTTGTTCCATAAACAAGAAATTCATTAATATGGCCACGCTTAATTAATGAATCCTCACACCAACTTTCAAAAGCTCGGGCAAATAGCTCTGTTGGCTGCGACCAATAATCACTAGATCGGTTTTGGTCTAGGATCATAGCATTCTTATAAAAACCCGATTTACCGCCATACTCATTAAACTTAATACAGCGCATAAGGTTAATAAATTCTTTCGGTGCATCACGGAAAAAATCACAATTCTCGTCACTAGATGGATGTGATCTGCAACGATGGAAAAAGAAGTCGGTAGCAAAGCGGTAATTCATGCCGTTGTAGCTATGGGTGATATTGTTCCGCTTGGCAAGGTAGGCATCTAAAGCGTGTCCGAACTCATGCGAAAATGCCCCGACACTTTTAGTTTTAACAAAGTGCATCAACCAACGTGATAAATCAAAATGTGCCGATGCTCGGTTATTACCACGACTACCAACAGCCAAGCCTAACCGCCCGCCCAAAGAAGCAAATGTACTCGGTAAACCAAACAGGCTACACATATCATTAAACGCATCAAAGATTCGATCTAGGTAGAGTTGGCGTTCATTCTGCGTAACATAGTTACCCCATTCGATACCTAAGAAATTAAAGGTTTCGTTGAACTTATCAATCGAAACAGATTGACCATCCCTGTAATCTTTACCAATTCGGATTGCATCACGATCAAAACGAGGTCTGCGAAATGGCTTTTTACGGTCACTACTACCATCGTCTTGCTCTGCTTTTAGCTGTGCCTCAACAATCCGTTGCTCCAAGATCGGTCTAAAGTATTCCTTTAACCCAACGATAGCATCGTCCATTGTTTGATATTTTTCTTTATCACTTAGGGTTTCAACACTTTTCGGGGTATTGCTTTGAACAACAGACCAATAAACCTGTTTAGTTCTAGAGTTTCTAAGCTCACATACGCCGTAGGAATCTTGATCCGAAATTACATCATGCTCGATCCAACCTAGTGCAAGTAAGCTGTTATATCGAAGTCGTCTATTTACGTTTAGGTTGCAGCAAGAGTAAATATATCGCCCGACTACCTTACTCGCTGCGTGTCGCTCATGTGCATTAGTGCCATAAGTAAAAGTTTCTTCCAAGAAGGTATTAAAATCCGCTTTAAGATCATCAATATCCTCATACAAGCCCAACTCATAACGCTCACGATAGAATGAAACAATCCTGATATACGCATCATTCCATTGCTTTTTAGTCACACCGTTACCTGTTAAATGGCCACCGATATGACGAATAGAAATCCACTCATAGACCAACATAAAAATAAGGGCATGTTTGGGTGGAACATCACCATTACGAGCATCTTGGCGAAAATTAGGCTTTGGCCATACTTGGGAACGTGTGGTCGAATCAGGATCAATATTTTTAGATTGATCAAAAGTCGGAGCAGAAAGCCCTAAATCTTTCTTTGCACCATCAAACTTTTTACCAACATCCTCAATCTTATTATTGGCTTTAGGTTCCTGATTTTCATCCACCAACATAGCAACCCCTTATAATTATGAAATCAATCCATTCTTCGGAAAAATCCGCAATACTTCACGCTTATAACGCTCGGGTTCCTCTACCCACATACGCAAGGGGTGCTTCTGATTGGCTCTAATCGCTTCACGAACCTGACGAACAATATTAAGCGGAAAACCATCGGTACGCCCTGTGAGTTTAGCAAGAGCATCTAATGATGATGCGATTTGACTATGTGTAGGTATTTCCGCTTTAGCTTTAGAGCTAAAACCGTATTCTTCTTCATTTTTGATTGAATAATTACGATATGCCATAACATGATCCTCACTTATTAAGTTATTGAGCATTTGCAGCTAGAGAACGTAGTTTATTTGCCGATTCGGTAGATTGAGGTACGTTAGCCAAGCCTTTTTCAAAGACATTCGCCAACACCAAGATGCAATTTTTACGCTTATCAACGGCGCATTTTTGGGCGTAGTTATACGCTGCGATTTCCAACATTTTTTTAACTTTATCGTTTTTCTCAACCAAACTTTGCTGATAATTCAGTACCGCAAATTCGGATATTGCGTCCATTTGCCCTTGATTCGCTGCTTGCACAAGGTACTGAATAGCATCATCGTAATACACAGGCACACCATCACCGTGAAGCATCATATACCCTGCCAAATAAGAAGCATTAGAGTAATTGTCGGCTGCATCAAGGAAGCTACTTAAAGCCTCATCTTTATCTACAGGTGTTCCCAAGCCCTGATAAAGCATTAACCCTTTTAAATAGGATGCTAGAGTTTGGTCATGCGACTGATCTTGCATGTATATTTCTAATAATTGGTAAGCCTTTTCATTACCCTCTTGGGTTTTGGCCATAAGATTAAAAATCACTTCTTGGATTTTATCGTCCATGCTGTTTTCAACAATCGGTTGGTGTAGCACGATTGGCGTTTTAAACTCATCTTGAGCTAAAGCTGTCTGTGCGATACACGGCGTTAATACCGCCAAAGACAGACCGCACATATATTTAATAATAGATTTTTTATTCACAAAGTTACTCCATATTAAAAGTAAAAATATCACGCTCTAATCGAACTGCTGCTTCCTTGTCGCCCATATCCTTAGCCAAAGCCATTAAATCCTTTGCCTTTTTAGGACTTTTATTAACCCCTACGCCGTTATAGAAACAGAGCGCAAGATAGGTTGTAGCGGGTGCATAACCTTGAGTGACCGCCATTGCTAAGTATTCAGTCGCCTTTTTAGCCATATCATCTTTAAGTTTTTGTGCTTTAGCATCAACAGATACGTCAATGGACTGACTTGTGGTAAGTAACTGTCGGGCAAAATCAAACTGTGCTGCGCTTTGACCATTATCGGCTGCATCTTTCAAGAGAGCCTGACCTTTTTCTAGGTTGTCACCACTTGGATCATTAAGATACATACGAGCTAAGAGATATTGAGCATCAGGACTTTTATCTTTGACTTCATTCAGCAAAGCCATTGCCTTTTTTTGATCTTTAGGTATGGATTCACCGTAATAATTCATTTTGGCAAGTAAGATTGTGGCTAAAGGGTCTTTCAACTTGTAACCTGATTCAGCCCAATACTTTGCTTTTTCATCGTCACGCTTCACCATGACACCATCGTAATACTCTTGAGCCAAACGGCCTTGAGCAGAACCGACATTATTTAAAGCGAGTTTAGACAACTCATTCAATGCTTTAACCTTGTCAGCATCCTTAGTCGTAATTTCTTTATCAGATAGAGCTTGTTTTGCAGAGCTATCACAACCCACAGCACCTACAGCCAATGCAGTAGCGAACATAGCTGCGATTACCACTTTATTTTTTTTCACGTATTTACCCTACCCAAAATCTTTAAAATTAAATGCTGTGTTGGTTAATGAATCTTGGAAAGCCTTAAGGTCAAAATTAAGATCATCGTTAAGTTCAAAGACAAAATCATCATCAGCCCACCCGATTTCACCCACATGGCGACCTACCACATCATCGAAGGTGTATTCATAGATTTTCCAAAGCGCACGAACATCACCGAAGTTATAGTTTGCCTTACCACCTAGATTAAAAAAGCGTAATTTAGAGATCGTCCAAATCAGGAATTGCAGACTTTGAGGATTCGCACTATTGAGCTTCATCTTATGAGCAAGGCGAGTTCCCGCATCTAAAACAGACAAGCCATAATTCACACGGCGTACCGATTCTTTTGATCCAATTTTCTGCGCTTTAATTGCGTTTATTTGCTGTTCTAAGTCGGCAATCTGATCAGTGATTTCTTTACTTTTGGTTTGTTGACGAAGCTCACGAATGCGGGATTTCAGGTCTTGTACTTCTTTGGAGTATTCACCATCCTCACCCATGATGGTACTAAGCAATTCTAATTCCTCGTTACGCACGAAATCATAGATTTCATCGAATCCATCTGCGATATGACCACGACTACCATTAGGGGTTTTGGTTAGTGCGCCTTTCCCTGCGATAGCGTTACCTACGCCTAGTGAGCCTGACAGCCCCCAACGACCATAAAGATCAATATGAGGATTTAATTTGCGTACATTAAAATTTGAGCCGATTGTTGTGGCACGTTCTGACTGTATTAAGCCACCTGTATCAGTACCTTTTAAAAGTAGGTACTGCTCATGGATTGAAAACTTTTGCTCTTTGCGATTAAAGACTTCTAAGAGGCTTCGGTAGCTAATAAAGCGCAACCACCCTCGAATACTAGAGGCGGGAATAATGGGATTGCCATTTGTATCGGTTGGGAATTTATTGCTATTAGGAACATTAATATAAAAAGGCTCTGTAAGCGTGATATATCCCTTAAGTTCATAATATTTCATTTAGCCCACCTCTTTGTAGGTTTGAATCGTTGGGATATAACAATCAGCAAATTCCGTTGTTTTATAATTTGGCTTGTACCGTGCGTTACGGATTGGATCATCAAGTTTCTGATCCACTACTCGAACAGGTAGAACACGGTTTAAACGTCCATCATGGAACCAACTATAATCACTTTGGATACTTTGAATCTGAACTGAATCAATTTCCCCGAACCCTGCATTTGCCTGTCGGCCCACCCCGATTAAGGAATCCAAGAACCATTTAATTCCGACTGCATTCCCATAGGCAAACATGATTATTTTCTTTGCTTGTACCGCCATAAAGGTATCAAGCCTTTTAACGAACACGCCCTCTGCTTCCTTAATGCTTTTTTTAGCCTTAGTAAAACCAATGTTTTGATCGTACTCCAACCAATTCGTGCGTGTTGCACGTTGAGCGAATACAGGGATTAAATTAAATTGGTTTGACTTAACATAGAGTGCTTGTGATGCACGATAAACGCCATGACTTTGATCGAGTATTCGATCTAATTCCTGAAAAACGCCAACCTCATCTACAAATTGCGAAATCGCCCAATACAACAACCCATCTAAATGAATAGGATAAGCATCAGGTATAATCATTGGTGAGATCAAGTTAATCTCAATCTTTAATGATTCATATTTCACAATATAAACTCAAATATGTTTTATAATATTATATAGTAGAGAAACTATCAATAAAATATAAATAAACATTTTTGAATTATTAGCTTATAATATATAAAACATTTAGCGAATATTGTGCCAATAAATCTTATTGAGTAATTCGGGAAATCAAGATGACAGCAGCATTAAGAACGCAAGGAATAGAAACAGAACAAATGACTTCATTTGATCTCAAAGAAAATTCTCAAGAAGTCCACCAAGACCTTTTAAGCAAATACGAGATTCAAGGAAGATCAAAGCATATTGTTAGTAAATCCCCTCGCATTCTTAACATTCTAAAAAAATTAGATGCTGATCAAACCATACGTGAGGCTGATTATATTTGGCTCTGCAAGCAAAATTCAGACATTTTCACTCAAAAAGTAAAGATTAAATATCATCAGATTGAGGCTGCGTATTACAAGAAAAAATACCAAGAAAAAAAGAATGAATGGAAAGCAATTGTCACGGCGACACACCTATTGAAGTGCAATGATTTCAAGACTGCCAAAACATTTTTAACAGACACAAACATTCACCTAAGCAGCAATAAAAAACTACTCTGCAACTACTTCCTATTACTTGGACAAATTGTATTTAACTTAAATCAAATCAAACAGGCAATTGAATACACAACCAAAGCCTTTGAACAGCAACCTACGAATGAACAGGTGCTAACCGCTTTGGGAACAATGTACATTTATGATGGTCAATATAGGATTGGCCATGCGTGGTATCAGAAAGCTATTGATCGTGGCGCATCACCTAAAACAATTGAAACTGAAATCCGCACCATTATCTTAAAAACCAAGCCAAGTGAGCGTAAGAATGTTGCGAACACACTACTTGAGTTTAATGTTGGTCATTGCTTTTGGTTGAGAGAACTTAACAATTGGCTCTAAAACACTAAAAAATCATTTTCCTTTTAATTAAAAATATATACAACATAGATAAAAACAACTATGATGTATATATCAACTAAAGGAAAATACCATGAATACCCAACTTACAAACCTTTCAATCCAAAATGAATTAAAGCTATACAACCTTGATCAATGACCTCCCCATAAATGAGGAGGTTTGCCACACCAATCATGGTGTTTACTAGGCTCATACCTGACAAGTGGTACAAGCGTATTTCTACTCCCACCTTTTTTACCTAAAATTAGGCTGTCGGCATATCAGGTTGATTGACTTCAACCTTAGCAATAGAAACTTGTTCTATCACCATCGAAGGGTCAGATTGAGATACAAACTCAATGCCTTTACGATGTATATTCATTGCACCGATACGATCATCATTGGATTGATAATGACAACGCTTACAGTGAAAGTGATGTTTTTTCTTATCACGATTCGCTTTTTCACGGTGTCCACATTTCGGGCAAGTTTGTGATGTGTACTTGGGGTCAATCAAAATAACAGACTGACCGTTTTCTTTGGCTTTATAACAGAGTAATTGCTTAAACTGATAGAACGCCCACGACACACTGACATAGCGGTTTTTCAGACGTACCTTTTCGGTTGCCTGTCTTACACCTGTCAAATCCTCAAGGACAAATACAGTGCCTTTTGGATGCTTTTGGGTGAGTGCCTTTGTGATCTGATGATTAACATCAGTCATATAACGGTTTTCTCTATTCCCGATCTGCTTGAGCCGATGCCTTGCAGACGAAGTTTGTTTCTCCTGTAATGATTTGCGTATTGCTTTAAATACAGCACGCTTCTGTTTAACTGTTCCACCCCGATAGAAATCAGTTTTTCCCTTGCTATCGTAAGTGGTCGCAAGATGATTAATGCCAAGATCAACACCGACCACATTAGTAACATCATCAATTGTTAAAGCAGGAACTTCCTTGCTGATCGGGATATGTAAAAACCATTTCCCGAATTTATTAACCATCTTTGCAGAACCAAACTTAGCTTTAGCTTTTTGGAATTGACTTAAGGGCTTTTTAGCAAAATTAACCTTAATGCGCCCTGAACTTACACCTACTGAAAACTGATTGTCTACAAGTGAGTAATCACGATTCCATACAAGGTCGTAATCATTACCACTAAATTTAACCAATGACCACTCATGACCATTTGACTTCGCAGACTTGTATCGAGAAACAACAGTTTTAATAACAGATTGGGTGAATTGGGCTTTTGTGCCTAATTCAGACCGCATTTCGTCATAAACAAGGTGGTGTAATTTAACTTGATTGAGAATCTTATTTTGAAAAACTTTTTTTGATAACCAATTACAAGCAACCGAGTACAACTCAAACATTTTTTTAAGTTCAATAACTTGTTGCTTGTTCGGGAATATCTGCACTTTAGCAGTTATTACTAGGGTATTATTTTTCATAACTTTATTATTTATTAAAATGTTTTGAAAAACAAGTTTATTGGGCTTATATTTTAAAAAATCCTACGTTTCCTCCACCCCCTAAAGAGAGGTGGTTTCCACGGAGAAATTCGATGAAACAAAGGTTAATGATGTAATGGCCCTTGCCAACCGTTTTGATTTCGCAAAGAACCCAACACAGGTTTTAGAACTAGGTGCTGCCAACAAAGATCAACTCGCCCAAATTTCAAATGAAGTTTTAATGCATGTAAAAAAAGATGATCTTGGCATTATGGGTGATCTTATGGGTGATATAACCAATAAGATTAAGTCGGTGGACTTCAACCCATTAAAAGAGCGTAAGCAGCTTCCGATTATTGGTGGTTTTCTTAAAAAGATAATGAACACCAAAGAGAGTTTTATTACTCGCTACCAAACGATTGAAGCACAAATTAACGCTAATATCGCTCAAATCGAAATTGCTCAAAAAAGCCTTTTGGTGAACAACAGCACATTGGAAACCATTAAACAGCACACCATTAAAGAATACCAAGATTTAGGTGTGGCGATTATTGCGGGCAAGCTCAACAAAGAACGCTTAGAAAATGAAATTGAAACCTTAGTTGCGTCAAATACTGAATATGACAAACAACAGGTGTTTTCACATCGTCAAACCTTAGAACGCCTAGAAAAGCGTATTACGGACTTATCACTACTTCAAACAAGTGCAATCCAAACCTTGCCAATGATTGCGGTACTGTTTAACAGCAACCTCAATTTGATTGAAAAGTTCCAAACGATAGGTGGGCTAACAATCCCTGCATGGCAACGTCAAATTTTAATGACTGTGAACATTCTTGACCAAAAGCGCAATTCAGACATTATCAAGTCGATTGATGACACAACGAATGAGCTTCTTGAAAAGAACATGGAAACATTCAAAGACACCTCTATTGCGATTGCCAAATCGAACCAACGCAATGTGATCGACATTGAAACATTGGAAAAAGTACAGGCTGATCTACTTGAAACCATGAGTGAAGTCGTCCGAATCAATAAGCAAGCAGAAACAGACCGCCAATCAACATACGAGCGTGTGAAAAAGTTGAATATTGAACTGCAAGACAAGTTGGGTGAGAAGTCTTAAGGACTTCTTTTCTTCCTCACTAATTGCACGATATAGGCGAAACAACTATGCAAAACAATACTTTATATGAACTCACATCAGAAGATGAACTCGGGAAAAATGGCATTCCTAAAGAGCTTAATGATCTCATCAACACATCCCTTAAGATCACGCAACTGCATGATGAAATAGACCAACTCATTAGTGATGGTGCATTACAGGCTATGCACCGCCAAGAAAAAAGCAAAATTGCGAAGTACAATTACGAACTCAACAGAGATATTGCCTCTAGCTTTAAAAAAGCAAAACAAGTAGTTTTAAAAAAACTTGAGGACTACAAGAGCCTTGAGAGATGGTTAGCAACATACATCATGCGAAATGAAACCCTACTTGCTCACACATTAAATAAAATTTCAGAACATGAAAAAAAATTGGCTGAAATTAAAGGCAAGACAGAACAAAGCCCTGCTGACATAAATGAATTGAACTATCTCGTATTTAGTTTAAAAAGCCTTTACCTCATAAAAAGCTCAATTGAAACCACGATTGTGTCAGCTAAACAAAAGCTCGGTAATTTCAAGATGCTTGAAATGAAGGTGGGTTTTTGGGTCACAAATTATGACTTACTTCAAACAAAACCCGAAGTACAAAAAATTATCAATAATCTGAGTGATGTAAACAAAATATCAGTCTTAGAGTATGCCCCTGCTTGGCTGTCTGTAATAGCGACAATTTTTCTTATACTGTCGTTATCAAGTTTTTCTCTATCAGATAGCACAAGTTACTCACCAACAGACCGTTACCTACAAGACAAAAACAAAGTTTCACAACTAAACATCCCTAGCATCATTGAAAACACCCAAGTGGAGTTGCTTACACCATCAGAAAAAGAGGCGTATAACAAGATTAAAAATACGCTACCTACCGTAGTTTATAACTATCAGTTATCACAAAAAATCGCCATCAATGAATTGGATTCAAGCGGTCATATTAGCTCCAATGAAAAAACCCTTTTAGAGAACAATCAACTGATCACGCAACAGCTTATTGCTCTAAACAAAAAAGGGAAAATACAAAAAGCTACCATGAACATTTACAACTATCTGCGCCAATCAAATACCACGTTTAATATTGCATTAGGTAAGGAAAAACCTGATCAGCATGATAGCAATGGGTTTACCGTATTTACCGCTTGGGCTTTTTTCAGTAGTTGCATTGGTGCATTAATCTTTTACGTTCAGTCACTATTAGGGAAAAGAAAGACGAAAAAAATTCAAAAACTACTAGAAACGAAAACATAAGGCTTAAATATGAACTGTCAAAAAATTAGTGGGCTACTACCCTCGCATGACACATACATTGAGCTACTACTCGGTGAAAGTGATCCCCTGATAAGCAATAAGTCGGGGATTAAACAATTTGTGGTGAGCCTGAATCAGCGTTATTTAGATCAGGTTAATGTTGGTCAGGCTGAAAAGGTGAATCAAAACTGCATCGAGTTTATCCGATCTTTTGATTTTACCGAGAGTGGTATCAGTCTGATTTTTATCAACCTCACCAATATAGATCAAGACTATAAAGCGCACTTAAGTGAGCTTATAGACCTAGTGACAGCATTACCAAGAACATGCCATGTCATTATTTTAGGTGATACTCAAGAATCTTATGCTCAAAGCCTTAAGAATTGGTCGATTATTGATTTAGCAGCTTTGAATTGCACACATCATCTTTGGTACAACTTTGACTTAATGGATGCAAATTTTTATGGCCATGTTGGTGATAGCTTCACTGACAGACAGCGAATTAAACGAAAGGTAGATCGGTGGACTGAAAAGTTTAGAGGGCTACCCGATCAGGAACAGAAGCTTATTCTCGCCTCTTTGCTTGATTCATTAACCAAAAAAAAGCCGTAACTCGGCTTTTTTTACATTCCAAAATTAGGCTTTTATTAACGTAACAAGGGTTAAGACCAAACCAACAAAGTAAGACACCAAGAACATACGGATCATTGCATTTGATGAAAGCACCTTGCCAAACCATTTCTCACTAATCTTGCTCCACACGAAGCAGATACCAAAGAACAAGGTTACAGACACGGCGCAAATAAAAATCATCGTGAAAAACATATAGCTTTCATTAAAATAGTTTTCGAGTATAAGCGGAAGATTCACGAAACTAGGTTGCGAAGTAAACTGCATATCACCCTCTTTTTTATTTACAAAGCGAAACAATCCATATCATTATTTTAACATTTCATTTTTATTTTTAAAACATTAATTTAATGTTTATAAAAAAATACCTGTATTGATACAGGTATTTATTAAAATTTATTCAAAATTATATTGGTCGAGTAAAATCTTTTTCAGACAAATGTATTGGCTTCTCACCATTATCTGTGCCTACAACTAGACCTGTACCCGAAATACCGTAAGAACCATTTTCAGAAAATTTTATGGCTATGTCATGTTGATAAGTGCTTTCGCTAAAGGAAGTACCGTACCCCCAAAACTTATCTAAGCCTTGCCAAGTTGCATTTTGAGAATCTGCATTTTGAGCATACTGAATTTTGTATTGACCTACAGGTGCTTCAACCTTTACCGATTCACCTTTTGGGACTTGTGCAACAAGGCGAATATCATTCGTAATCTTATCCCGAACAATGAATACGGTATCTGCGTTAATCGCTGTAAGTCCGATATAAGCATTATATCGGCCCAACACAAACAAACTATTCACCTCTTTGGTGAAGGGCTTGGCTGCCAATCTTGCCTGTTCTTTACGATCTTGAGCGTACTTCTTTGCTTGCTGAATACCATTGATCGCCCCTGCACTCTGACTTTCGGCAATAGGGTTTGGATCAACATTATTTCCACTTGCTTGAACAGGTTGAGAACTAAAGGCATTGGTTATGGCATTTAGCATAACAGAAACTAAGCCAAAGTGATTTGCAACAGAAACGATAGAAACAGCCAAACACAAACTTGTAAGCTGTCTTGAGATTGCTATAGCCATACTTCCCCCGAAGTAAACACAACTACAGCAAATATATCAGTAAATATTATTTTTTACCTTAATTAAGTCGGGCTTGGTGGTGCATTTTTTTGAGCGTTCAGCTTATCCACCCGAACAATGTGCAAGATACAAAATATCGGGAACGTCCAAACAAGGCCAAACTCAATCAATCCGCTTACAGGCAATATTTTCGATAAATACAATCGAATAACAACGCCTATAATTAAATTAATAACCCCAACAATTAAGAATATGTTTTTTCTAACAAAATGAATAGCCACGTTATTCATAAATGTTTCCTAAATATTATTTTAAAATATTATATATAAAATACAAAAATTACGGAATAAAAAAACCTAGATGAACTAGGCTTTTTTTAGAAATCTAACAATCAATCAAATAGGCTAACTCGCTCTTGCGAACCGTTTTGAGTTTTAATGCTGTATCCAACACATCAAACCCGCACGTATATAAGCCTAATTTTGATTTACAACGAGTGATCGCCGTGTAAAGCATCTCTTTGGTCACAACGGCGTTACCCTGTGCCTTAAGTATGGCGGTCACTTCTTTATATTCAGAACCTTGAGATTTATGGATTGTCATGCAGTAAGCAGACTGATATTTAGTAAATAAACTCTTTGCTGATAACCATTGATCTGTACTCGAAAAATAGATGGATAACTCATTATCCTGATCAAGCAAACAGATACCTACGTCACCGTTAGCCAACCCATTTGTATAATCATTTTGTAGAACCATGATTGGCTTGCCGATATACAACTCTTTAGCAGATTGATTCGTTTTCCCTGCAACCCATGAATCAATTAAATCATTCAATTCATCCACACCTAGAGAACCAAGATTGGTTGTTGTAAGCACTCGGTATTCATCAAACGCTGTGCAAACCTGTTGAGGATTGGATTCACCCTGCAAGTAACGATTCACTTCATCAACGTATGTTTGGTACTTGGCACAAACCACATGCTTTAAATGCTTTGTTTTCTCTTGCGTGGCGATATTTTCAATAAACACATCATTATGGCCCATAGAACCGAACACGCCCATATTCGTTAAATCAGAAGCAATAGCATCCATATTTTTGCTTTGGTGATCTTCCAATACATAACTCGCCAATGCCCCGACTAGAGAATCACTAGAGAATCTACGGCTATCAACCAACTTGGCAAAGTGATCTTTAAGGCGAATAGACGAATCTAGTTCAGCTAAGACAAAGCCCAAGCCTACCGATGCAAGCTGTTTTTCATCCCCCAACAAAATGACTTTGCAATTTGGTTTTAGATTACTGAAAAGCTGATTAGAAAGGCTTAAATCAAGCATGGAAGATTCATCAACCACGATAATGTCATACGGTAGCATTTCATCAGACTTTTTATGCTTATAGCCCAAGCCTAGTAATCGGTGCATTGTGATGGGGGTAATATCACGCAACGTATCTGTTACAAGGTTACGATCAAGTAGCTGCGGATCATTAAAGCTCAAGTGTAATGATTCTTTCATTCGCTGTGCTGCTTTCCCTGTTGGTGCAGCCATCATAATATTGGCTTGAGGGTTTAATTTGTGAAGCACGGCGATAATTCGGGCAAGCGTGTAAGTTTTACCTGTACCCGCCCCGCCTGTAATCATTACGAGGTTTTTTTCCAAAGCGAGTTTTAATGCTTTTTGTTGGTGTTCATTGCTAAGTAGGTCTTTGTATTGCTCAAAAGCCTCTGCATTTTGAACAGGTACATCAATCATCTGCTTAATTTTATGAGCAAGCGTATTTTCAGAATGGTAAACACTAGAGAGAGCCAAGCCATGCCCACCAAATACAAAATGCTTTTCAGGATAAAAAGCTGAATTATTTTTAGGATCATGGAATGAAACAAGATCACCTAAAGCTTGAGCCTGATCTTGGCTACAAGGTATAAATGCGTCACCTAAATCCACACTTTGTAGAACAGACGAAATAAGGCTAGTAGAGATTTCTATATTTTGCACTTTGTCTGAATAAAGACGCATGAACATGGACGCAACACTTGTGTTTGCAACATCTAATGAATTAATTTTTGCTTCCACAATCACACCTTTTATTCTGATTTAATATACGATTAATATACCATATATACCACACCAAGACAATTAAATTCACAAAAATGTATAGTAAAGGATGCTGAATTTTAAACTATAATACGGCGAGTAGATTTATTTATTTTGAGCCTTGTGCCTTTATACATTAGGAATGCTCTAAATATAAAAATCAACCAACCACGAATAAGAAAGTCGATCCTTTTTTATCAACTGATCAATAACATCATTGCGATTTTTGCCTTTTAACTTCAAAACAACTGCCTTAACTTCTGCGTTAATACTGTTTTCAGGCGCACCACGCTTGAGAGCTTTTTTATACCACTCATCACCTAGATTGTATTGGGCTAAATCCATATACACAGCACCTAGCAGCGTACAGGGTCTATAGTTCTTTTCATCGAATCTATGTGCCTTTTCAGCGCATTTGACAGCAGAATCATATTCTTCAATATCACGATTTGCGCCACCAAGCGTTGTGTAATATGCCGACATAAATCGTGTGTTTTTTTCAGTCCTTGCCTTTGCAATAACACCTGATCCTTGCAAGACATTTATAGCTGTTTTGCTTTCATTCGCTTTTCGTAAGCTACTACAAGCATTAACGGCATCCCAAAAACTGCCTGTTTTTTTAAAACGATTTCTATAAAAGTTAGCATTATTGATATGTATGCGTTTCCCAATGTCAGTATTTAAATAACCACGTAGTTTGGAACTTGCTTGCATTACAATTAAATGCTCTTTATTTATCAGCATTTTATTAGATACCGATTTCACAACATGCAACATAAGCTTTCTATCATCTTCCGATAAGTTATGTGCATTAATTTCCCATTCATCAAAGGTAGCTTTGTATTTGCCTAAAAAATCAGCCAACTCTTTTTCGGCTTTTTCCTTTTCAACTCGCAAAACTTCTAATCTATTTTGTTCAGCTTTTTCTCTTTCAACTCGCAAAGTTTCCATACGCATCTTTTCATCTGCTTCGGCTTTTGCTTTTTTAATCCTTAAGTGTTCAGCGTAAATAGGCAACTTCCTGAACATCATCATTTTGTGCCAACATTCATCTTGCTTTTTGGTTAGTTCATCAATCCCTTTGTTGTATTGAATTTTCAAAACATCAACAGCTTCATTATGTTTTCTAACCAAAGCATCAACAGCTTCATTGTACTCTTGCTTCAAAGAGGCAATTGAACCATGAATATTTGTGCGCTCAAGCAAAAGCGCATCGACCTTAGCAACAACAGCTTGCATTTCTTCTAAGTTGTAAATACTTTCCATAGTCCCCCCCTACTCACACATTTAATGTTTTTTGAAAATTACAGTTTTTTTTCTGCAAGGCGTAGCAATCCCAAAGCAGATTATTTACATCAAGAAAAACTTTATTTAGCTTTAATCGCTCATGTAAAAAAACATCAGACTTACGATAAATTAAAACACGTTGTCGCTCAACCGAATCAAGCGTAGCCAAGACATACGAATCATACACTACCACAGCACTAGAACTAAGTAATATCTCACTACTAATAGACTGCCAATCACTTTCTCGAAGTAAGCAAATTTGGTACTGATTGGTAAGTGCGAACAATTGCTTGGGATCAATAGCAATCAAAGTAATTGGTGACTTAATTTGAACATTTTTACCCAATTTATGAGCAATATATCGGGCTGACGTAAAGTGATGCGATCCACTTGAATTAAGCAGATACATTCGATGGCTCCAACCGTATATTTCGATCATCGGCTCTCGTAATATACGACAATCTTCCCAATTCCAATTGCGCTTAAATTCCTGTTCAGAAACATCAAAAAATGGCTTACAGATTTTTTCAGCAAACTCATCCAATGTTTTAAACGGAATATCCATAGATTTTGATGCACTCAAGCCATCTATGGAGCGTAAATCGACAACCTGTTCAGCAATGGTTTTTTTAAAAAAAACAGTAGAAAACAAATCAAAAATATTCTCTACATCGTTGTACATATCCCCACAAGAAAACTGATTAAAAAAACCGTTAATAGCTTTCGGACTGATTGCCAAAGAATCAACTGCAACCCGAGCATGTTTCCAAACGCTATCATTGAAAGCAACCTCAATAGGATTGGGTTCAGGGCTTTCCAATAGGCTAAGAATCTTGTTTTCAAGCTGTAGCTTCATCTTTTGTTCTTCAAGTTTCTGCGAACCAATAAAATGATTTCTTACAGCTTCAACAGCATTTTTCAAGCATGTAATCATTATTTGATACCGTATTAATTTACGTTATATTGTATAATATATACCACAACAAGACAATATCCCGAACCACGAAAAATAAAGGGTATCTGATGTTTCACCATAGATTTTTAGTCGGGCGTGATGCTTTGAACTCGCCGTGAATGACCAAGCGCAAGCAAAGGTTATGCGGAGCGAAAGCGAAGAAACAGCTAAGGTCTAACCTAGCTAGATAAATACTACTTATTGACATAAGTAATACTTATTTGTATAATAAAAACTCAACTAAAGGAAAAACACCATGAATACAGAAAGTTTGAAAACTGAACTAAATAAAATACTTACTGATTGGTTTAAGGATTACACATCCAAAACCATCCCTGCTATTGGCATGGGCGCAAACAGCTATAAAGACATAAAAGAACAAGTCTTTGGTGATTTAGTTGGCGAATTTATGCGTAATAAATGGGGTCAAGAATGGCAAGAAAACGATGAAGCCCAAGCGTTTTATGAAAATACCGCTTGTGATCTAAGAGGTAGTGCCGAAGATGATATGCAAGAATGGATTAATAATTTTGGCGAGTTCAATGAAAAAGTTACGATTAGTGACTTTGAAAGCGAAAATATAGATGAAAACCTTACATTAATTAAGGTTAAATACCAAGATCGACTTGGTGATGAAGATGAAATTTATATAAATCTTGATCAATCAGAAACAGGTGATGATGATTACCGAAAAACTCAAATTATCAAAAGCTGTTTCACTCAAGAAGATCAAGAAAAATTAGATAACGTGATCAGTGGTGTAGTGTATATGCATGTTCTAAGCTTCATCCCCAACAAAGAAGAATCATTGTTTGGCGTTTTTCTAAATGACTATGGCATCTATAAATATACATCTGAAAAAGGTGATATTGCAGTCGTGTGTCACAAATATCACGAAGATTTAAGTTTTGACGATAAATCCATTGTTTTCAACAACGAAGCCGAGTTCGATGCATGGTATGACGAAATGAAACAGGACGATCATCATGGTGATGCCTCTATTGTAAGCCGTGCAATTAAATCAATTGAAGGGAATAGCAATGTCGAGTAAGAAAAATATCTCACTATATATTACAGAGCAATCATTAGATATTATTGCCCCTGCAAAAATATTTGGTGGTGATAAAACTGACCAATCCAAACGCATTAATTTTATCATTAATGCGTATGCCGACTTGTTAGAAAGTCCAACACTTAGTTATGAGGAATGGATGGTCATTGTTGCAAGTGCGAATGGCTTGTCGATCAATTATGATCTAAATTTGAAAGATATTTTATATCGGTTTGCCAATGATATTGTTTATGCTCAAATCTTTGGTTCTGAATTTAACAAGATCGACAAAGAAGATTTAGCAAGAAAGTTTTTCGCACTTCCAATTCACCAACAGCTATTTGCTTTTGAAGTCGCTCGTAAGTTTTGGAATAACGATGGAACTCAACTTAACTCGTATCGTGAATTTTTAGAACAACATTCAGCAAAGATTGAGTAACAGCAACAACCACAAAAAAGCCCACCCAAATATGCGTGGGCTTTTTTTCTAAATCAATATCCTGAACCATGAAAAATATGGGGTGTCGGACATTTCACAGTAAAGCTACAGTCGGACGGCGATGCTTTGAACACGGCATTTAGATCAAGCGGAAGCGAAAATCGAAGGGAGCGCAAGCGAGGCATTTTAGTTGAAACAATTTAGGTTTTGGTGTAAGGCAAAACCACTCACCAAATGCTACTTTTTACTGCGCTCTTTGCTTTGTTCTTTGATCAATTCTATGAATTGTTGAGCATCCGTATAACCATTATTTAATGCCTTTTTAAGCCAAAAAAGAGCCTGATCATCACTATACGGAACGCCAATACCTTGTGAGTATGCAACACCTAAACTAAATTGTGCTTCTGCTTGGTCTTGATCTGCTGCTTTGCGATACCAATAGACAGCCTTATCATAATCAACATCCACAACTATATTTTGAGCGTATGCTCTACCCACATTATTTTGAGCATTAGCATCACCATTTTCGGCTGCTTTAAGTATTGCATCAAATTGAGCCTGACCTGTGCCATTCTCGGATGCCTTGAACAACTCATCAAATTGAGCATCAGCATGTAAGAATTGTGTAGAGAGCAAAGTTGCCCCAACGAACAACAATGCTTTAACTGTTTTCTTTAACTTCACAAAACACCCCTAATGCAATAAAACATAATAATTTAGAGAGAAAACCACACTTTCACCTCAACAGCAACATAAGAAATTTCAGAATTTGTCATTTTGCTTCACCTTAAACCTATTCCTATGATGCCAAGTTAAACTGTTGTTGGTCGCTCAATAAGCTATCAATTTCAAGAATCATTTTATGATCAGGCAACCAATTAAAAACACCTGTATCAGCACTTACACCCCGCAAGAACATATACGATACACCACCCAAATGCGTCTGAATATCATAACTGCTTAATCTTTTAGATAAATAACGATGTAGTGCAACAGAGTAGATAACTGCCTGTAAATAATAGCTACTTTGAACCATGCCTTTTTCAACTATATTTTCATCAGTGTAATCAGTTAATAAACTACCCAAAAAATTACTTTTATAGTCAGCAACAAAGAATTGTTTGTTGTTTTGATACACCAAGTCCATTGATCCAACAAAAAAACGTGCGGTTTTTGCTGAATTAATTGGTGGTACATGGATGCCATACTTTGCCATAATTGATATAAGTTGATCGCTATGGAATGTGTTGTCGGCAAGTGAGAAACAAAATTCCATTTCAGGCAAATATAAACCCTGTTTTAAATCAGCCAAGCGTACACCACCGATCATAGTTGCGTTATGGATGAAGTTGGAAAACCACTCAACCATATCGGCTGTTATTGCGTCTTTACGCTGTGCATCATCTTTAATATCTAAATACAGCGCATTAACCTTGTTCAACAATGGTAAGTAATCATTAACTAAACGGCGATAGATCACCTTACCCCAAGAATCCTTGTCCTGAAAGTCAATTTCGCTTAATACTTCATGTAGATATGTACCCGCTATTGCACCTTTAGGAAAGGTCATAGAAATACCTTGAATTGGCGCACTTGTGCTTTGATTTGCCGAATCATCATAAGACACCTGATTATTTTCATCTTGCACATCAAAAGCCTGCTGCTCCACCAATTCATCCAACACCATTGATGCGTGATTACTTGTAAGAGCCGAGAAACTAGATGATGTACGAGATAAGAAATAGGTTTTCTTAGGCTGTTCGATATGTAGTTCAGTATTCGCTTTGGCTTGCTTAGATGGGCTATAAAAATTTAAGGCATCACTTGGGTTTTCAATTTGGGTATTATTAAGTGCAAAGCCCTCACTTTCGCTATATGACTTAGACAACCAATAACCAACACCTGTTTTAACACTTAACTCCCCCGCTAGGCATAAGTACAAGCGGTGACTTGCTCGGGTGATCGCAACGTAAAGCTGACGTAGGTGTTCAGCTTGCAAATGAGCTTTATGCTCTTGCTCAACTTTTTCTGATTCATTGCCTTTTAGTGCAATGGCACGTTGAACTCGCTCAACCCCATTTTCATTTTTGGTGATTGTGTAATGGCTAAGATTGCTTAGGTCGCTGAAATCCTTATCCGCTTTAGCTAAAAATACAACTTTGAACTCTAAGCCTTTTGATTTATGGATAGTCATTAGCTTAACACCCACATCAGTTGATAATGGTCGTTCTAACTCCCATTCACGCAACATAGGCGAGTTAATTTGCTGTTTGTACCAAGCCAATAGGGTTTGATAGCCCATGTTGTTGCTGTGGTGGCTTAGAAGCTCAATGATGTGGCGTAGATTAAGAATATCACGCTCACTTTCCTTGCCTTTGAATACAGACACGTTATCTAAGATATGGAAAGCATCACAACAGAACTGCCAAGCTGTAAGGAAATTTTGAGAAACCCAAATTTCACGAATTTTATGGAACTGCCCTTTGATCTTCGCCATTTCAGCGTGATCGTTTTGGATTTTATTTAAGTCGGAAAGTTGCATATTCACAAGGCGACTAAGTAGGAATCGCTTAATGTAGGTATCTTGTGGCTCAAGAATAGCACTTAGCAGCACTAACACATCTTTTGCGACATTGCTTGTAAAGACACTTCTTTGTGAATGACGATTAACGCTCACACCACGTTTTTCAAGTTCAAACTGAATTTCATCAAGGTCACGATGACTACGTGCGATAACGGCAATATCGTTTTCTGATAAAGGTGTGTTTTCGCCTTGATGATTAAATGAGATATGGCCCTGCTCGGCAAGATTTAAAAGCTCAACAATTTTGGACGCAATTTGATTGCTGTGTTGATCTTTTTCAGTCGCAAAAACTCGCAACGGATTGTGGTTGACCACACCATGATCGACAAGTTTTTCATGTTCTTTTGCCCCTGCTTGCACAACGGTATAGGACACCTGTTCGCCAAAATCAGGCTCTTGGTTAAAGAGGCTGTTCATTGAATCAATAAGCTCGGGTACTGTGCGGTGATTTTGCACCAAGTAATAGAATTGACCGTGCTTAGAGCGAACATCATTAAAGGCTTGGATGAAAGTAAGCATATCGCCACCACGAAAGCCATAGATCGCCTGTTTACGATCCCCGACCATAATCATACAAGTACGATTACAGGTATCTTCATTACGCCATACGTGCTTTAGAATACTATCTTGTGAGTAGTCGGTATCTTGAAATTCATCAACAATGATAATTGGGTAACGTGAGCGAATAGACTTCGCTAGGATTTCGCCATTATCGCCGTTTAGGGCATTTGCAAGCGACATACTTTGATTTGTAAAGGTCGTTTCTTGCTTTTCTTTAAGACGCTGCGGAAGCTGCTCTTTCGTGCGATTACAGATAAACAAAACAAGTTCTTTTTGCTTCACTTCAAGCGAATCAACAATAGACACATATTGATCTAATAAAGCCTTAAGCGTAATGAAAATTGAATCCGCATACATTTGATCTTTTAGTGCATGAGCCTTACTTGTAAATACCTTTGCATTCAGCACTTGATCTACAAATTTGGTTAATTGTTTGATTGAACCATTACGATCAAGTAGCAAAGTATCAACATCATTGTTAGCTACGCTGTTTAAGAAAAATGGAATTGCATCTTTGATTAAACTTTCAAAAACCTGTGGCGTTTTATAGCTACGTTTATTGAGGATTGTATAAAGGGATTCATCAAGATAAACCGATAATGCGGATTCAATCGCATCAATATCTAACGGCGCATCTAATTTAAAAGAAAAGTCGGCAAACTCACCTGTACTTTGTTCAAGGTGTGCGGAACCAAAGGTAATCGTTTCTTCAACAATATTTAAGTAGTTTTCAGCCTTATCAATTTTACGTGCTGCAACCATGAGATTAACAAGGTCTTGGGGTTGGGTGCTTACCCATGCACGAATAGCGGTCTGAATAATTTGCAAAAGATGTGCTTGTTTATCATCGGTGATTTCTGTGCGCTCAACTTCGCCACTTTCAAAGGCAAACTCACGCAAGATTTTTTGAGTAAAGCTATCGAGTGTACCGACAAACAGTTCATCCATTTGCTCAAGTACCAACTTAATGCGCTCACACACATAAAGGGTTTGGTCTGCAAATTTATCTAGCAAAGTAGCGAACAACTGATCTTTTTGTTTTAGTTCTTCTGCATGGGCTTTGTTCTGATCTAACACAAACTCTGTGCGAGATTCAAAGAAGCGCAATGTTTCAATTAAGCGATTACGAACACGGTCTTTTAGTTCTGCCGATGCTGCACGTGTAAAAGTAGTTGCAATGATTTGTTTAGGGTAATAACTTTCAATCAAAGCACGAACAATGATTGCTGATAAAGTATAAGTTTTACCTGTACCCGCCGATGCTTCTACCCAATGCAACCCTTTTAAGGAAATGTCACGAATTGGCTCTACAGAGTAGTTCATTATTCTTTTCCGATCTCGTTTAACATGATTATATAATACAATATATACCGCACTATATCAATTAAATTAACAAAAATGTATGTATATAAATATACCGCAACATAAAAATAGATTAACAAAAATGTATTTATCAAAATTAAAAAATGCTATAATCACCGAATGCACTTTTGAGATCAAAAAGATGAACGAAATCATAAAACAAGACGAACAGTTAATTGAAAAAATTGAAAATAACGATCAATTAAGAGATGGTTCGTATGCGATCTTGAATGTAGATTTAACTAAGGTTGATCGTAAATATTGTGGCTTAAAAGTCGGTGATGCGCTCTTAATTCAGCAACTTAATAAGTTATTTCCTTATGAGCTTTAGAGAGTTATCAGGATTTAAGTTTTCCGAATACAAATACAAGTACCAAGTCTTGTCGAATGGCAAAAAGATCAAATTTGATGACTTTTCCATGCTGTTTGATACAGAGGAACAAGCCTTGCGTCACATCCTAAAAATTCATACATCAGCAACAGATTTTGATTTCTTTATTGAAAAGTGAAGGCACAATGAACGAAAACCGTGAAGTTACTGAATTTGATCTACGAAGTCCTGAATTTAAGGACATAAAACTTACACCTGATATGTTTGAATTTGATGGTGATGGGAATATTGTTCGCAAAGATCGGTTTGAAAAAGGAATGCGAAAAGTATTAGGCATTCTGATTGAGGAAGGTGTAATGAGTTCTAGTCAAAGTTGGACTGTTGATGAAGTGGTAAGTAAGCTGAAACAACATATACAAGAGCTAAAAAAAGAATAGTCAGCATTTTGCTACATCTTTAAAAGTATCAAAATGGTATAATGTGCTTATATTGAAACAGTTTAGGAAAAGTTTATGGCTGAAAATGACGAACAACTGAATCTACGATTGCGACCTGATTTAAAAAAGAGAATTAAACTCGCTGCGCTATCGAGTGGTCGTTCCATAAATTCCGAAGTTGTATATCGTCTTGAGCAAAGCCTAAACGAAATACCACCAAGCATTAGAGATTCAAATGATCCTGTTTTGCTGATCAATGACAAGATCATGCAGCAAGTCGCTGATATGGTGATTGAGAAAGTGACAGACCAAGTGAGCCACAATATTGCCGACCAAGTAAGCAAGAAATTAATTGAAAATCTTATACAGCGATTAACTGCAAAATAAGCTATCAAATAAAAGGCTATAATCAACTTATAGCCTTTTTAATATTATTCATAATCAGGATTAAGTATATAATATGTTTCATTATCTGTTTCAACAGGGATAATCTTTTTCTCACTTAATGCCTTATCGAATAAAGATTTCATCATATCTTCATCATTAAGTAATTCAACATTATCTAAATCAACACCTGAATCTATATCAAAAGCCCCCTCAACTTGATTTTGGAAGTTTTGAAACTCAATAAGGCTATTAACTGCTGATTCGTAATTATCTTCTACAATATCCCAATCAAGATCAGAAACTTTTACGTCATCATCTTCTGAAAAAAGAGTTTTTTTAATGCCTCGCTTGAAATCTTCAAAATCCATTTTGCAATCACCATCAAGCACAAGATTTTGAAAGGTATCAATGTCGTCCAAATCCCCAACTTCAACAGCATTAAAAGAGAATCCAAAGCCCTCAAAACTATCCATAAGTCGGGTTAGGTTTTCTTCAACATTTTGCTTAAATTCGATGAACAACATAATGAAAATCTCTTTTATTCTGAATAGCTTTATTTTATAAAAAACATAAATATTGGTAAAACAGAAAATATAGATAATCTAAGAATTAAATAACGAAAACTCAAAAACATTAAATATTGCGATTATTTAATTTCAAAACACGTTTATTAAGAATTTTTATGTTTTGAAAACAGCTTTTTTTAGATATTGAATGATAAATTTCAAAGAAAAGGCATTATTATTTAATTTATGGAAATTTCACCCGATATTCAAAAAACCGATTAAAAATATAGTCGAAACGAGATTAATCTCATTCCGACTAAAGACTAGAACCTAGCTAAGAAATTACGTTATGCGCCCACCGCTAATATTTTTTCAAAATCCTGTATGGAGTAATCTTTAAACATTGAGTTTTCCAAATACAGTTCGGCCTTTGATCCTAAACTTGAAAAATCACAAACAAAGCTATCGCACACATCGTAAAGTTCTGAATCTTTAAGGTAATCGACACATTCCATGAAGATCATTTCTGCAACACTATCACAGTCATCCTTGTATCTTTCAGGCACTTCTAGCTGATATAGCTCTAATAACTCTCTGATCTTATTTGCACTTACTTCGCCAAAAAAATCGGCTAATTTATTATCGTAGGTTTCACAAACAAAACCACTTCCCGACTGATAAGTTGCATTCGAGTTACCTGTATTTGCATTTAGAAAATCAGCATAAGTTAAACAAGCATCAGCAAGCGATTTATCTGTTTTTACTGACACAGCAAAACGATTACCATCAACTTCCGTTATTTCTGTGTCATAAAAAAAATTACTAGACCATTCCTTTTGTACCCAAGCTGCAAACTGCCGAACAAAGCCTTGCGTATTGTTTGGATCAAAAAAATGATTCATTTTATTTTCCACTTCTTTTAGATCATTAACTAAACTTTCCATCTAATCCCCCTTAAAGACAAACATATTATGCTGCATAACTTAGCCCTGCTGTAGATAACGATCAACCCCAACATGCGAATAAATAGGCATGTATAGATGGTGCGAGAACTGATCTAACGAGCTATCCAACAATTCCTCTGCATTAAGCTGATTTAGAATAAACGCCCAATCACGATGCTGACTGTTCGATTTATCCTCATCAAGGCTGATACCATTTGGAATTTGGTAGGTATTTAGCCATTTACGCTTAAGCCCATTCTTAAATGAATCCTCAAGAACATTGTCGGCCCATTGCAATTCTTTATCGCCAAAATCAGACAACACCAATTTTGCGGGTAAAGCGATAGGTTGTTTTTGAGCAACCACCCATAATTGATACCAACTTTGCAAATATTCATGCGCTTGTTCTTTGGTTACACCGCCATACTGAACAATCACATCACGGAAAATAACCGTATGTACTTTGTTTTCAGATTCTTCGCTATACGCCACCCAAAGCAAATAGTTCAACCAAGCCTTAGCAGCATGATCCCCTTTTGATTTTGATGCTGAAACAGCAACCCATTCAGATTGATTAGGATTTGATGGAACGGCGATTTTAAGGCTTAAATCTTCGCTGATAGCAAAGACAGCATGATCTAGTCGGGTAACGCCATTTCGTGAATCTATTTCAGCTTGCATCGACTGTTTTTGGTGGGTAGAAACTTCCCATGCTGCACCACCAAGTTTGCCTACAGGCAAAGTATCGCTAAACATCACTTGATCGTCTTGATCGTCCTTTAACAAAGTAGAAAGAACACCATGCGCTTCAAGTGGGTCTAAAACGATTGGCTCAAGCTGATCGACTTGCTTATCCAAATAGTTGTTAGTCACACCTACACTTTTTAAGAACAATGAAGCGGGGAAAAGAACCTGATTAATCCAAACCGAACTCGGAATAATTGCGTGTTGTTTTTCCGCATTGACTTCAACACTTGAATCTACCCATGATTCACGATTTAACTCTGCCCCTGCAAGGTTTTTAGCAACATTCGACCATACCGATTGAATACGCTTATGCTCTTGTTTAAAGCCTTTAGGGTCAAATGGATGTAGTGGATGAATCAAGTATAACGGCGCAAGTGATTTATGAATCTCGACACCATCTTTATTGACGTAGAGTTCATCATTTTGCGATTCATCAATCACGACATTAGACAATTGATCCAAGAACTCTTGAACCACAATAGAGGGCGGTAGTTGCTGACCTGTGGTTAGATCAAACCCATTATAGAACAACCATAAGCCCTGCTCGGCTAGAACTACGCTATCAAGGAATGCCCCTTGTGAATCATCTTGTCGTGAACGATCACCCAATTCAGGCTTAAGCAAGCGCATTAAATCAAATGGCTTTGGCTTGTCTTGGTGAGGAAAGAACCCGCTATCCATGTTAAGCAGTACCACAAGCTTATATGGCAATGGTCGGATTTGACCTAGTTCAGCGAAAGTAATAAAGCCTGTTGGCTCTGCTGCCTCTGTATTGCGCTCAATTTCAGCCTCAACCTCTTTTAAGAACAAGACTAGGGGCATAGTGATATGTTGCAAGTTATAGTGATTATCTTGCGTTTTATAGTGATATTTCAGGGTAAGGAAACGGCGGTTTGATTGTAATGCACGATTGATAATATCAACGCCTACCACTTCCGCATCAGAATATTCTAAAGCTTCGGCCATGATTAACTCTAACCATTCATTTGCCTGTTTCTTCTCTGTGTGATCGGTAGCAGTCCATGACGCACGATGCTGAATATCCAAGTAGATTTGAGATAGTTTAGCGATTAAGCCCTTATCCTCTAATTGAACGTCATTAAACGCCACAATTCCCTCAAATTGATTACGAACACCCAAAGTTAAGCCAAGTAAAAGGCGTTCAATCGCATATTTAAAGGTGAAGCGGAAATCCTGATCTTCACCACCCAACGATTGCATTAAGTGTTCTTCATCTAATCCACGTTTAAAGCCCGCATCAGCCAACATTGAACCGATAGCGGTCACATCATCAAAACTTAATTGATAGAACTGCTGTGTAGCGGGATTAGATAACCATTGCATCAGGTCTTTATGGGTAAAATCACCCTGACCTAAAGTAATACGTCCTACCAACGAATCCCAAGCATTACGAACATTCAATGAAGCAACACCTGTGATCTTAACAGGCAAATGAATAGAACTCGCCCCTGCCGATGATGCAAAGACATTACGGATAGTCGGCTCCACATCTTTGATGTTCGGTGTGAGAACCAAAATATCATCTACTTTTCGGCTATCATCTTGATTCAACCAAAGAACCAATTGCTCTTTTAAGACTTCAAGCTGACGTAAAGATGAATGGCATACGTTTATACGGATAGATTCGTCATTTTCATTTAATGGAAAGCTATTTGGTACAGGATCATTCAAAAGCAACATATCTTTTTGGAACAAGCCTAGTAAGCTATCATTCGGCTGATAGTAAAATGCGTCATACCATGCCCCACTTTCACCCGAACTCAACTCGCTTAATAGTGAGAAATGGTCACGTGCCTGTTTACCAAAACGAGTAAGCAATGGGTGGCGTGATTCTCTGTTATCTGCAACATTGGCAATTTTATAATTTTCAAAGAATGCATTAATCGCACGATCATCAACCTTAATGCCTTTCGCCGTGTTTTCATCAATGAACCGTTGTTTTGTTAATAGGTCTTTTTTCTTTTTAAAACGTGCATCGACAGCATCAGCCCAATATTCCTGTGATGGGTTGTAATGGAAAATCGTAATATCAATGTACTGCCCTAATCTGCGTAAAAAATGCAAATGCTGTGGCGGTAGTTCCAAGATAGTGAAGATCGCAACTTCTTTTGGAAGTCGGGAAATTGCTTGCTTTGCGGTTGCCTCGTTTTCTAGTGCATCCCAAAACGCATTTTCAATTTCTACGATTTGAACATAGTCGTCACGAATAACACGTTGCCATAACCATTTTTGCCAATGCTGAATTTGTTGTGCTGTTTTCAGCTTAAGAGAAATTTCTTCGTCTGTTTCATCTTCATTGGTGCTTAGTAGGCTTTCAACATCAATAGATTGATCGTGCAGCCAACGCTCCAACCAATTTGAGCGACAATTACAGGCATGGCCTTGATGATCTTTGGTGCATTGACCACGATATTGAATATAGTTTGAAAATAGGGTCGCCGTTTCATCAGCAAGCCAAGTAAGCATTGCATGACGTTGTTTATAGCCACCTTTCCCATAGATACGCTGAACCAATGAAAATAATGGATGCGTTTCATCTAACGAGAGATCATCAGAAAGAATATAGGGTTTTACTTCATTATAGATGCGGAGTTTCATTACCGCTTTAGGCAAGTTTGCACGGACAACATCTTCCTTTCGCTCACTCAAAACTTGTTTAAATACATTCCATTTAAAGGCAAGAATTTTGTTCACAAATTCAATATTGGCACAAATACCATTTTCAAGAGATAAGCCTGTTGTTACCCATTTAGATACCGCTTGATTTGGAACGATTACAACTTTATTTGAAAGTACATCAAGAAAATTATCAGAATTAGTATTTACCACACTTGCCAAAACAGAAAGTAAGATTTTTGGATTGTGACTTTGGATAACATTTACAGCCATGATTAACCCCTAAAAAGAGCTTATTTATTACTGTAAATTATACCATATATACCACACCAAACAAGATAAATTAACAAAAATGTATTTATTGCTTTTAATCACATAAGTGATATATCTCAACAACCTACGCACCTAACAAGTACGTTTCCTTGACTCCCACCTAATCACGTAAGTGATATGCCACATCCTTTATATGCTGATTTGATACGACAGTTTCCACCTAATCACATAAGTGATATGCCACTAGCGTTTGTTATAATCTATATTATACGACCACCTAATCACATAAGTGATATGTAACAAATGGAAATACTTTGAATGTCAGAACTATTCCAACTAATCACATGAGTGATATGTCACTAAAAAAAATTTAAAAAATAATGCCTAGCAACCACCTAATCACATAAGTGATATGCCACTAAATACTCACTTGCTGTTATGCCCTTACACTCCACCTAATCACATAAGTGATATGCCACTTCTTCAGACTCCCCACCTGCTGCTTCAACTTCCACCTAATCACATAAGTGATATGCCACTTTATAATTATTCAAAATGGAGTTTGACGACACCACCTAATCACATAAGTGATATGCCACTAGAACTTTAGCGACTAAAGACATTATAAAACATAGTTTTAGGGCTATAAACCTAATTTACCCCAATAATTTAAAGAGATTTTGAAATATCAATAAAAACAACAATATCCCGAACCATGAAAATAAATGGTATCTGACTTTTCACCATAGATTTTAAGTCGGGCGTGATGCTTTGAGATCGGCGTTGTAGATCAAGCGGGAGCGTAGATCGTATTGAGCGTGAGCGAACTCGCCAAAAGCAAAAAAGCCCAAGATTACTTGGGCCAATATGCGGAAATAGGACGTATTAACTAAAGCGCATTTGCTTTGAATTAATCTTCTCTACCCATTCATCTTGGGCTTGTTGCTCAAGAGATTTTAAGACTTTTGGAAGCAAATCTTTTTTCATATTTGCAAAGATGGTGTCCATGTTTTCTTCCTCAAGATCAAAAACATTTACACCTAACAATGCACCAAAAATCATTGTTGGAACTTCACCAAAAGATTCAAAGACTGCGTTTGCACTATCCTCTAAATCCTTTTTACCTGAATACGACTTTCCAACCCCTGAACTAATTTGGAATCCGATATAGTCCCAACAATTTTTAATTTGAGGATGATATTGTTCCATTCCATGTATTTTGCGGGAACGTATCTTATTTACAATATTGGAATTAATGACCTTTACACAGCCTGTCATCATTTGTTCGGTCATCATTCCATGAACAGCAGCTTGCTCATGGGAATGCTCACAATGGAAAAACTCACCAACAGCTTGCAAGGCATGAGGGTTTTCCGTTAAAACTTTAGAGTTAATTAAATCATCCGTTGAAAAAAGAATTGATAGTCGATCAGAAAATGCCAAGAAAACAGGATCATACCAATTAGACATAGTATTACGGTCTATTTGAGAAGCCTTAAGGAATATCTCAACTTCCTTTGAAACATCACAACTGTACTTGGAAATTGTAATCTCGTAGCTATCTTTAAATATGGTTTCAACATTGATGAACTCAACAACATTTTCTTTTGTTAATAGAACCGCTAAAGTGTTCTGATTAAATAGGTTGTCAAATTTAAATCGGAAAAGGGCTGTTATATCCAATGCGCCTTTAGCTAAATGATCATCCAAAAGATCGGACAAATTTTTCGCATAGTTCAATTCGATTGCGTGTGCATTAAGAGCGTTTTCATTTTCTTCTATATTGTAAAGATATTCAGTCGTTAAATTCCATTTAAATACATTAGCATCTAGCAAGAAAACAAAGTTGCCATACGTCATAGGCTCGTACTTAAATTTATGTACCAACTGATCAAAAGTAATAGAATCATCCTTAGTTCTTGCATAGGATAAAGCAATGTCTGCACCATCCTTTAAGATAACAACAAGACTTTTATCTTCACGAATTAAAACAGAAACAACTTTAGGATTAATTGCTTCAATTCCAAAATTAGCCCGCACGTAAGGTAAAATTTCAAAGGCTTCACCGATAAATTTTGAGTAAATTTCACCAAGATCAACATCTTTAACTCTGTGCGAATTAGTAGAGGCGATAAAATCTGTTTTGCTCATAACGAACTCATATTATTTTTTCATGGTTTTATTATATACAATATACCACGCCAAGACAATAAAATTCACAAAAATGTATGTGCTATTTTTAATCACATAAGTGATGCACCACAATATAAAATGATTAGACGATCCAATTAAGAACCGCCCAAATGAGCGATATATATAAAATTAACTATAAATAAGCCCTTTGTTTCTGCGCTTATCCAACCAATCCATACGAGCCGTTAGTTCAATAACAGGGCGGTACTTCTCAATAAAGAGTTCCTTTTGCTTACTTAAATCAATATTTTTCTGATTAGCGAAGATAGAGTGTTCCTTACTTACGGAAAGAGCGAGTAAAGAGAATCCATCACCATACATATCCAAAATGGCATGTGACACGGCGATTAGTTCTTTTTTACCCTCATAGCTTTGTGAAGCATCTCGTTCAATTTGATACCCTATGTAATCCCACAAGTTTTCTACGGAAGGGTCATTAACTTTCGCACCACTTAAAGACTTAATCCTTAATTTATCAGCTACAGACTTAATGAAGATGTTTTTTGCACCTTTGATGATTGCAGCCTCTTTCTCTTTTTGTTGTGTATCTTGCTGCTCTAATTGCAAAGGCTTATTTTCATTTGATTTATTAGGCTTAGTAAAATTGACGATCAGATTACCGAGAAGATCATGTTACACCCACATCAGTTGAGAACACAAATGCATTAATCAAACTATTTCGATCCACATAAGATGCTATTTGACTGCCCGCCATAGACAGAATTAAATCCACCAATTCTTGACCTATTGGGAAATCACCATCCTCATCAACGCTATAGTGTTCTAACAGTTCACGTTCAATATTAGAAACCTCTATAGTTACGGTATTAATTTCAAAATCTAGCAGTTCGTTTGATTTTTCAACAAGAGCTAAAACATAGAGTTTATAATCTTCACTCAAGTAAACACCGATCAAATTCCCATTTAACAGGTCTTTAAAGTTAAATCGAAAGTAGGCGGTAATATCCCGATACTTAGCTTCATACTCTAGCATCACACCAAGAACCTTACGCATAGCAAACAGCCCTTTAGAGCTTGAAAGCACGATACTTGATACATCACCACCCTTTTTATAAATATCACCGAATACGATTTGGTGCTGTATCAAGTCATAATTAAAAACATTCGCACTCACAAGAATGCCAAGATCAATCCATTTAAACGGCTCTTTTTTTATCTTTTCTAGTAAAAAATCGAATTGAGAACCCTGCACAACTGAACCCGCACCATCAAATCCAACCACAGCATCAAAACTAACAACATCTACACCGTAATATGTATCTTCATGGTTGCAATCACGATCTGCATTAAAAACTGAATTAAAAATAGCGGTCACACTAAAATCATAATTCAGGATCAAGGCAATCAAACGGCGGTTGATAAGATTCAAACCATAATGGACTTTGATATAAGGTAAGACATTCACCCCGAAGTTTAAACGGTTCTCATAAAAGTCAAAAAAACTATCAATAGAATAATGTTCTATAATTTTAGATGTAAAAATCCCCTCAAACTCTCTAGACACTTTTTGGTCTTTACCTCTTGGCATAAAAAAAGCTCCCTTAAAAAACATCTACAACACAATATCTATTTCAGAATAATTAGGGGTAGATGGACTAAATTGCCCGCCATAATTATATATAACTGCCTGTTCATATTCAGGTAAAAATCGAACAGGAATAGCATTAATAAGCGGTTTCGCTTTTGGTGAATGATATAAAGGCATACGAGGATCAGCAAACCACACAAAAACACTATCATTTGGCGATCTTAAGCCCCGCCCTAAGCCCTGACGCAAGGTTCGGATACAAAACCCGATATGACGCTTCCAAAGAATATTCTCAACCACATGCAGAGGCATATTTTTAGAGAGCATGTACTCTTTGGCCACAAAATCTTCTAACTCATTTTTTGGTGAGTTAGGAATACGTGTAATCACGATATTACTTAGAAGCTGTAAATCATCATGGGTACGGATATTTAAACCATCCCACCCCGAAGGTGTGATCAGTATTGGTGATTCGCCGTTAAGAAAACTTGGTAAGCACTCCAACAGTTTTTGACCTCGCATTTGAGTAATCGGCTGAACACCCAAATCATGCAACCGATCATTCAAGAGGCGACTTTCCTCAAATGAGTAAGTCAGTACCAAAGTTGCCCCTGTTTTAGAAGCCTCTTTAATCATAGCTGCGGTATAGTCCAACCAATCATCATTAAAGCGGTTTTGGCGCAACTCACGATCATAGCTAGTCGGAACAGGCAAATCACGGTTAGCAAGGACGAAACGCATCTCACCATACGCTTGAGGCGATAAGCTTGTCATTCTCAATACATCCAATTGCTCAAAGCCCAAATCACCCACGATAGGGACATTGGCATCAGGATCACGACTATCCATTAAAGTTGCCGATGTGATAACAGTACGCAAAGTCAGTTTTTTACAGATATGGCCAAACAAGCGTGAGGCAACAGGGTTCACAACGGCGAAGCTGACATTTCGGGTATTTTCACTAAATAACAAAGCCCGATAGTAGAAATCATTAGCACTCACCCAAAAGCTAAGGGCATGAATCGCCTCTTGCAAGTAATCTATATACTCGACTTGCTGACCATTTAATTGATGATTAGATTGATAGCCATTGATGTGTTTCTCAATTTTATTCAACGCAACAAGTAAAAGTTTAACGTACTCTACTTGTTGGAGTAACCATTCCTTATGACCACCTGAACTGACATAGAAATCATCATCTGCACCATGTTCACGATCATATTGAGCCACCACATCAAGCCACGCCGTAAGAATTTTACGAGCATCAGCAATGTTCCCCATAGGGAAATCAAACAATCGACAGGATTGGTACAAATATTCTAGTCGGGCGATTGGGAGTGTTTTGTTCATGCGCTCGGTCATTAGATTTGGCACATGATGCGCTTCATCCACAATGAGCATATATGCGCTTTCCACGAACTCTGAAATGTTATCATTGCCAATAACAGTAGCATGGTTGGTAACAAGCAATTTAAGCCCACTAGAGGCGTTTAAATGATTAATATAGGCTTGGTTATCAATCGTTCCGCTATACAGTAAGCAAATATCTTTACTTGAGATACGATCAGGAAATTGGAAGTATTCATCCAACCAATCCAACCACAAACCACTACCCGAAGTGACGCTATCCAATGCAAACTGCAAGAACCGATCAAGCTGCTCTACATACGCCGTGTCGTGCGAAAATCGGGTTGCCAATCGCTGAACCACATTGCGAGTTCGCTCAATAGAAAAGAACGCATTTCGGCCCATACGATAACCGCTACTTGGCGGGATCAAACCTAGCTTTTCCACGACAGTTTGAGCAAACAATAGGTCTTTATTTAAAATCTGTTTTTGTAAAATTCGAGTGAATGTAGAAACAATGATTTGTTCATCAATGTCGTGCGTAGCCAAAAAAATCATACATGGTACGAGGTAGCCAAGACTTTTCCCTACACCTGTTTCAGCTTCAACAACGCCCAAACCACCATCGGGATTCATTAGCACATCTGCTATATTCATAGCGTATTGGTACTGCTCTTGGACAAAACGCCCACCCATCCCAACGATCACACCATTGGGATTAAAAGCTTGGTCGATATAAGCGTAAATATCCATACATATACCTCAACTATACGTTGGCTTAAGCTGCTCTAGTTGCTGAAACAAGCCATTCTCAAGCGAACCAAAAATAGCAGTTAAAGCTACTTTATTTTCATCCTTTGCAACATTACAGATTCGATGACTATCAAAATCAATCTGCGAACTAAAGTTTTCCCGATCAGTATGAAAGGTTTTATTCAAAAAACTAGAAACAACCTGACGATATAAGAAAAAATAACCATAGATTAATGAGTTAGCATCACAAGCCAATGACAGACTTTTGTTAAACTTGCTTAGATGTTCATCTGATATTAGTTTTTTCTGTATATTGGAATAACACACATTAAGCGGTGGGATAATTGGGTCAAAATGCCCTGCTTTTGAAATCTCAATAAGAGCCGTTAAGTGTTCAACTTCTTCATGCATACCCTTAAACATTTGCACAAGTGAGTATTTTTGATGCCCCTCTGCATTCTTATGGCCAATAACAAGATCATCACTCACAAAGAAGTCGGCATATTCTTTTAGGATATAAACAAAAGACAGCAAGATATTGGCAAGTGGAACATTCACGTACCGATATTGATTCGCTCGAATATGGGTATTTATCATGTCTTGCACATAGACGAACACCCCGCTATTTTGCAAATACAGGTTTTTATCCGACTTAAGGTAATTATCAATGATATGCTGAATAATTTTCCTCGCACCCACCTCATTACCACTCAATAATTTTGAGTACAGCAAGAGTAGATCGCAAAAACATAAAATTGAATTTCGCCACATCAAAAAGTTCATTTCAAACTTTTTGCGCTCACTAAATAAGAAGCTGCCAAACAAATCAAAACCACAATGCTTATGAATATCTGAATTATCAGGCTCTTTTTGAATCAAACTTAAGTAATTATCTATAATTTCTGTTGCGGATTTAACCATGTAAATATGCGAAAAAGATTCTAAAACATCACCGTGCGCCATGACTGATTTAAACATTTCAGCCCCACGCACATTAGGATTAAAACCAAATATGGAACCACCCAAAAAGTACCGCATTGTTCCAAAATCCATTGATGAAAGTTTTAAGTAGTTCTCTAGCAACTTATCCATGAGATACCGTCAACAAACGAACCGCACCAAAGCCATAAACTCGTTTTGCGCCAACACCATCTTGCCATGCGGTCTTAAATTGCTCCGAATTACGAATTTTAGATTTAACATGCACATCCATATAGCAATAATCCATGAAACTCTTTGTACTCTTGTGAAAAACCCGCATATTGGATGAATCAATTACGGCGTATTCAATAAGGTTTAAACCCGCTTGATCTAGAATGTCTTGAACTCGGCTATTTAATTCATCATCACTAACCAATGATCGTAAAACCCCACTTTGAAAGGATTTAGTCGGCTGCTCATATTTTAGATTTGGTGGACGCTTTAATTTTGTTGCATTTAGTCGAATCACAAATGAAATTGGTTGATCCAAATCAACAACCTCTTGCTTATATGTCACGCTTGGGTCTTGAATCTCGACAGAACTACGAGCAAGCACAACAATAGAACCATTATATTCGGTAGTGAAGTAACATATCTTTTTTTCTTGGCCACTAAATAAATGACCTAGATTTCGCTCACGCAACCAACGAACCAAAGATGAATGTGCATCAGTTTCACGATTTATTTTAACCGTAAAATACCACCCATCTAAGATTAATCTAGAAATAGCCACGCTCTACGACACTCCGAAGCAATTTAAGCATATATAATTTTGAATGTGGCATAACATCCAATAACACACTTAATCGACTAAATAACACGTAATTAGACTTAATAAAGTTTACTTGTGTTATTTCTGCTCCCTTAGCAATTTCATCAAAAACACTCAAAGCAGCAAGAAATAACTCTTTGTCCGTAGTTTTGGCAATATTCAATAAATCTTTCCAATTGGAAATATTAATATTCACATTACCACTAGAACCGACAATTGTTAGTATTTTAGCATCTGAAACAACCATATTGTTAATATAATATTGCGTTTTCATGTTGGTTTTTACAAATAAGCACAATTTAGGATTGTTTAAATAATCAATAATAAAATCATCAATACTAGATACAACAACATTAATTAAATCTGTTTTAGGAATGTTCTTTGAATATTTTTCCGTTGTCACCAAAGTTAATGGATTTTCTTTTTCAAAAACCAAAAGTGAGTTAATAAAACTTACAGGTGAATGCGCCCTGCTTTTTGTGAGATAACCAAAAAGATCAGGTTGAGTGTTAGTTAAGAACGAGCAAACCAAACACTCATTATGATGATCACTAAAAACAAGCGTTTCATTTGTTCGATCACCACAACAAGAGCAATAAAAAAACTCCGAAACAACCAACACATCAAGGTTGGAACGGACAAACTCTTGAATCAAACCTTTACCCATACAAACCCCAACAAGGAAATTTAACGAAAAAAACAGAACAACAGTCACAAGTGTTATAAACCATAAAAATTGAATTATCCACTCATTGAGTTATATGGGAACATATAAGAACATATAGGAATATATAAGAACAAAAGTGACTAAAAAACACCCATTAATAATAGCAAATTATTAAAGAGCAGAAAACAAAAATAAATCAACCCAAATCAACCCAAAAGCATAATTACGCATAACAGGACATAACTGTGCATAACAGGACATAAATCAAATCAAAAATCAAATTACTCAATGATGGGTATAAACTCTTAATAGCAAAATAATCGTTAAGATAAAAAAATATAATAGACAAATAAATAAAAGCAATTTACCATTATTTAAACAAACATTTTCTATTCAAGCTTTATAGAACGGTTGGAGCAATGACAGACTATCTACAAAAAATGGCTATGTTGGCTAAAGGATCATCTAGTCACAACTCAAGCCCAAACCAATACCGCTATATTTTTATGCGAGTAGAAAGGATTGTAAGTGAACCTAGCAATCTAGCCATGACTGTTGCTTATGGAATAGACGTAATCACAAATGAAAATGTTAGTGTTCGATTAAGCAGTATTGATGAAACCGCATCAGACTTTCTAGCCGAAAAGAAATACAAGACAATCATTCAAGCGAAAGAAGCCGTAACTAAGCTATACAATGGGCGAAATTCAAGAGAACCATTACATCAAAAACGTGATAAACGTCATGCAACCTATCTTTGCTTTGAAAAGTGTGTAGCCCTGCCAAACAATAATGAGCCATACCTACCATTTCGTAGCCATTGGTCTAAAACCATTTCATCACAAACCGATGTTGAGTTTATTTACGGATATAGCAATATCACCTGTGTTGATGAACGCCAACTCAACACTAAAGAAAGTAGTGGAAAAATACGTGCAGCAGCTACCATCGTGGAATATGTACGCCCTCTCGTATTAAATGAACACGAAGCTAACTACAAAAGGATTAGCCATGCGTTACGAAATAAAGAACCTAACTTACTGCGGGAAGGCTGCGCCAAAATTTGCATTATGGAAAATGATCAATTGCTTTATGAGGTAACGATTAAGCAATCAAGCTCAATGCACAAAGGCAAAAATAGCTATAACCAAAATATTGAATACGCAATGCCAAACGAGCCTGACATTTCAATCAATGACTTTGTATCACCCCATCACAAATTAACCAATTTCGGTATTCTCAAAGATATTGGTCGGATCGCCCTGCATGTTTTTTGCGGGATCAATCTAGACAAGGATTCTTTTACTGCAAACAATGAGGAATATTTAGTCGGGATGCGTGAGGTTTTGCAAAATCTTCAAAACGGTACGTTCACGGCTAAAGTTGTTGGACTGCGAGTTCTGCGTTTTGGTAATGAACAAATCAATAAACTTCCCAAAAATGGAAATTATGATCCACTGATTATTTTTAAACGAAAAATCTTCAACCAAGAGCCATCAGGCGAAGATCAACAAGAACCTAGTGTTGTTAATGTTTATGTGCCGATCATCTTTGGCATACAACGTGCGCCACATGATAGACGCTACATCATTTTCCATGAGCGCATGAGCTACAATTCAGCAGAAAATAAAGCGTTAGAGATTCAACAATTAGATGAATCCACACCTCGCCCACGAAGCATTAATTCAATATAATCAAGAAAAACCCTTAGAGTGCCGTAATGATCCTAAATGCAGAACAACAGCGAAAGGCAATTTATTGGCTCTTATTGGTACTGATTACAATGCTCTGCGCCGTGTTGGTTTATCTATTGAACTTCTACAATTTAATAGATGCAAAAGAGGATTTAATTGGCGTTTGCTTATTTTTAGGATTAACCGCCTTTGCCACGCATCAAGGCGCAACAATGTTGTTATCTCGCCTTTCGGATAGAAACGTACAAAAACAGCAAGAGCTTATTTTTATTGCACACTTAAGCTATGTAAATCTCAAAGATATTCCCTACCGACTTACATCCAATCCCAACAATGAAAGTAGCTATATGGTGAAATGTGATGTGAGTAATGAGCAAGCAAGAAAGCAAACCATATTCATATTAGCAACGCTTCTACAGCGAAAAAAAATAGTAGTTACAACTGATATGCGCTACTCATTACAACAGCAATGGCGCAATCAACTACCAACAGAAATGAGTGATGATGATTGTAAGATTTTATGGAGCCAAGACATGAAAGAAATGACTGATCTTTTGCTCAAAAATATTGCATTATTAAACTTGGTTCAATCACTAATAAACCGATTAGAATCACCAAGCAATATCAACAAAGAAATAAAAAAAATACTAAAAAATTAATCACATAAGTGATATGTCACGATGTTTCAGAGCCTATCAAAATTATTGCTGATCACCTAATCACGTAAGTGATATGACACTGTGCTGTTCTAGCTAGAAAAACTACTTAATTCCATCTAATCACATAAGTGATGTGTCACTAGAAATTTAGCAACCAAAGACATTATACAACAATATCCCGAACCACGAAAAATAAAGGTATTTGATATTTCACTATATTTTTAGTCGGGGATCAGTGCTTTGAACACGCATTGAGATCAAGCGGAAGCGCAGATCGTATTGAGCGAAAGCGAACCCTGCGGATCGTCAAGCGGGTGCAACCGTAGGCTTAGAATTAGGCTTGGGAACCCGATTCAGTAAGGGGAAATTATGTCAGGCGGTTTTCATTCACAAAGGTTTTTTTGCATCACCTTTAAAAAAACTTTATGTGAACCAAGATTGGTCGGAACAATCGCAACCCACCATTGAAAACAGCATTTGAGTTTGAAATGGCTAGGCTATCGTGAATGGACGCACGTAGCCATAAAGAATTAGTCACACGCCAAGAGTGTCAATTTAAACAAGGTGGGAAGCGAACACTTACGCTTTCCACCACACCAAAACCAATAGAATTAAAAATCTAAAGGCTGTTCAGCACCATTCCCGCTTTCTTCTACATATTGTTCATCAAAAATACTTTGTGCATTTGGTTCAGGCTCAACAGGCTCTACAGGATCAACAATAGTAAGAACAGGTTGTTCTACCACCTCAATAGCCTCAACCGCCTTTTTACCGCCTAGATACTCTTTCAAAACAAGAGATTCTATTTCTTTAGAAATTTCAGGATTCTCTTTCAGGTAAGCAACTGTGTTGTTTTTACCTTGCCCGATTTTTGAACCGTTATAGGCATACCAAGCACCTGATTTATCTACAATATCTTTTTCCACAGCAAGATCAAGTATTTCAGCTTGTTTATTGACACCTTTGCCATAAACGATTTGGAATACAGCCTCTTTAAACGGTGGGGCAACTTTGTTTTTAACAACTTTAACTCGGGTTTCGTTACCAATGATTGCATCACCATCTTTTACCTGACCAATACGGCGAATATCCAAACGAACCGAAGCATAGAACTTCAAGGCATTACCACCTGTAGTAGTTTCAGGACTACCGAACATCACACCAATTTTCATACGAATTTGGTTAATGAACACGACTAAACAGTTAGAGCGTTTTGCATTACCTGTGATCTTACGCAATGCTTGGCTCATTAAACGAGCTTGCAAGCCCATGTGCGAATCACCCATTTCCCCCTCAATTTCAGCTTTAGGGGTTAGTGCTGCAACGGAATCGACAACAATTAAATCAACTGCACCTGAACGCACTAGCATATCAACGATTTCTAATGCCTGTTCCCCATTATCAGGTTGAGAAACTAGCAACGAATCAAGATCAACACCTAACGCTTTTGCGTATTCAGGATCGAGGGCGTGTTCCGCATCAATAAAGGCACAAACGCCACCTTTTTTCTGATTTTCAGCGATCACGTGTAAAGTTAATGTGGTTTTACCCGAAGATTCAGGCCCGAAGATTTCAACAATACGTCCTTTAGGTAAGCCACCCACACCTGTTGCAATATCAATGGTCATTGAGCCTGTTGAAATTGCATCTACTTTTTCTACGTGATCTGTACCTAAAGGAGCAATCGTATTTGTACCAAACTGCTTATTAATTTGTGCAACTGCTGTATCTAGAGCCTTAGATCGCCCATCACCAACAGGCATTGAATCTACTTTTTTCGCTTGTGCTTTCATTGGAATCTTCCTCTTGATTTATATAAAAATTATATCATATATACCACACTAAGACAATGAAATTCACAAAAAAGTATTGATAATCAAGTTCAAAAAAATCAACTTAAGTGCAGGAATAAAAACAAAAAAAAGCAGCGAAGTCGAACTTGCTGCCTTGAAAACTGCTTTTTAGATTAAGCGAAGCGCAAATCGTTATGAGCGCAAGCGAAGCCTAAAAATTAACGCCATTTCATACCATCAAAATCACCACGCAATGCCTGTTTGACGAGTTTGTTATTTTGCTCGGTATTACGGATGGATTGTTTCTGTGCATCTGTAAGACCATCTAGATTAATATTCTGATCTGTTTGAACATCAGCATAACCACCTACACGTTGTCGAGTAAGTTCAAACATCTTTTTTTCATAGGCACTTGAGTTATCGTAACGCTCTTGCTGTGACTGTTGAGCATTTTGAGCTAGTCGGCCCACAATCTGTTGTTGTTGTTCAGGGGTATAAGATGGTTGCCCTGCATAGGACACCAACGGCATAAGAACAAACAATCCACTTACAATAATCTTTTTCACACCTTACTCCGCATTAAACATTGGCATACCGTAAGCATCAAATTGATAAACTTGTTGGTTCCCCACTTTTTCCGACTTAACAACGAATCTTAATTTACCGTTATAGTTTCCACTATATGATTTACCCACTTCCAATGTTGCGAGTGATTGCATGTCATTTTCTGACAGATTAATACCAAATAGTTGCTGTAAAAGAACGGTGATATAGATCGCCCAAACTTTCTTAACAGCTTCATGCTCTGACGTATATTTATCAGCATCCAATTTAAGAACTAGGCGATATTCTGTAACTTTATCAGCCGATCCTAAAGCCTGATACTGTAATGTTTTATTGCCATGAGTTTGAGGAATTTGAACATCAGGTGTAGCACAAATCCACTTCCCTGTAGCCTCGTCTTTTTTATAAGGATAAGGGAGTAAACCTTGTTGCTGAAAAGCCTCACATGCTTCTTTTGGATAAGAACCCCAAACATTACTAGAAACACTCTTGGATCGCATTTGTTGCTGTGCTGCACTACCTTGAACAGCACTATTACCACGCTTGTGATCTATAATATTTTTAACACAGTAATAAGTAATGAAAGCAGTAAATACTAAGACAACGGTAAGGACTACAATTTTAGCTATATCACTAAACTTCTTAGACATTCACAAACTCTCAAATAATATATGTATTAATATTAATAAAACATAATCGTTTCATTAATTAATTATTTTATTATATAGAGGTATTAAAAACAAATAAGTTTTATTTATTCACCCAAACAGGGGCAACCCAATTAACAATAGCTTCTTCTTCACCATCATCGTTTTTCGTATAATAGGTATGCCAATGTGCTTTACGCCAAAACCCACTTATTGACTTGTTTGCCTCATACTCATTGGCGAACCTAAAGCCCAAATAAAAAATATCATTTTTCTTAATAATATCTGTTTTTTGCTGAAACCCATCGACTACATAAAGAAGCAAATAAAAAACCTTAGATAGCGTTTTTTCATATTGATGCCCTTTTATATCTTCAAATAAATTAAATGATTGCGCTCTAGGAATTACATAATTGATCTGCTTACCTTTCCCACCGCTTTCATTCAAAAGATTGATAATTATATAAAATTGCTTACCCTGATCATCTTCAATAAAGTTTAAAGTAGCCAAAAACCCACTAAAATTATCAACCCGACTTGCTACAAAAAATGACTGTGAAGGGAGTTTATAGAAAATACTCGAATCCACCCTTTCAAGAAATTCTGCATTCCAAACAAAATTTAAGATTTGATCAGATACCCGAATAGTTTTCCCAAAAAGATTCCACAAAACCAAGCTATGTAAAAAATCTTTATTGTGTAAATTAATTCCGCATAATTCAGCATTAAAAGGCAATGGAAATAAAAAATCATCATAAAGATCATTAAGAGCATCAGTCGGGATGAAATACGTTTTTTTATTATCTATTGCTTGTTCAACACGCCAAAGATTTACTTCTCTTTGTGCATAAGGGATCAATTCAGAACAGCATTCTATCGCCTCATATATATTCATACAGCACCAATCCATCATGCATAGTGCTATTACTTTATTTAATAAAGGCGAATAAAACAACAGAAAAAAGTGTTTGCAAACTTTTATTATTTAACTATTATAGAACTTAAGAATTTACTCAACAAATTTTTTCACCAAGTTTTCGTTCAATCATTTTTGTATTGGCGTTAGATGGTGAAGAAATGGGTATCTTTCTTCGTCATCCGAGCGTCAATCGGAGATATATTATGTATAAGTTAAATGCAAAAAAATCCGCTTCAACCCAAGCTGTACTTGACGATTTAAAAGTTGTTAATTTCAGCGACCTACCTCAAATTTGGGTTATGAACGTGCATTCAAGTTGCCCTGACCACAAAAATGGTCGATTTATCTATAAAGGTATGTCAGCTATTAATTTAGCTAAACACTTTACTGTCCCTGCGCTTAAGAAATTAAGCAATAGTCAAGGAATTGTTTTCGCATGTACTGCGAAACAGTGGAAATACGTTCCTAAGTCTTTCCCTGTGATAAATCCTCGCCTTTCTGTTCAGAAGCAATTTTCTTACGATACAGCACTGTATCTTTACTCATCAGAGAAAGAGTACGTTGTTGAGCGACATTTCAATGTTGATGATCGACTTCTAGTTGGTCTGAGTAAAAAGGAAGTTGATTTCGTTTGGGACTTTTGTTCTTGGCGACTTGGCGAACCTTGCAGTAACTCCAATCACAAATTTGGTTATCAGAAAATGAGCGAGCTAATCGCTTTGGCGGATTCATTCTTTGATTTCCAAATTGAAAAAAGATAAGATTCACTATCTTATTTTATAAAAGCTGACTTCCGAGTTGGCTTTTTTCTTTTACGGCATTTGCCTTAATTTTTTCCTGAATGATTTTGATCGACTGTAGTTGCCAATCATACACATCATTACGTTTTTTAAATGGTTCTTCAAACCACCAATCATCACCAAATATGGCATTCATTGTGTCGCAACAACTTCGATCCAACTGATTGCTTAGATCAAACATACTAACAAAATCACGCCCACAAACGTCCTCGTAAAGATAACGAAGCTGCTCTTTGGAAACTACCGATGATCTCGCCTGTTTAATAACATCAATGTACTCTCTAGAAATACATTCAAACAGTTCAGTAGTATCAGTAACAGGAATAAAGAAGTTTGTCTTAAACAGCTTATGAACGAGATAATCAGTACCACAATTAGCAATGAAATCATCAAATGAGTTGCCACTCACATGAGAAAAGAAATGGGAACCTATATAGTCATCACCTAGATTAACAGTGATACGACCACCACCCTCACTCCATTGATTATTCGGCTCCAAATAAACCGTTATTTAAAACCTACTTAAACCTACTTACGTGGGTTTAATGTTTAATTCCTACTTCATCATCAAGAACCAATTGCTATTGCGCTTGGGATTACCTCAATTCCATAGGCTG